>JBBDWN010000096.1:0-21610 GCA_040902855.1 Acidimicrobiia bacterium
GCCGGAACGAACAGCGACGTTCGGAGCCCGGCAAGGTCCGGATCGAGGTCGTCGGGATGGCCGGTCACGATGGTCTCGTCCGACGCCCCGAGGCCCACCGCCACCGACACCTCAGCCTCCTCGGGCAGCGCCCGACTCAGCCGGGCGAGGGCGTCACCCAGGGTCTCGGGCCGGTCGAGGTGCCCGATCACCGTCGGCACGTCGAAGACCAGCACAACCGGCAGATCGTGGCCGTTGAGGAGCTGGAATCCGTCGGCGAGCGGATCGATTCCGAACTGCACGAACATCACATCGAGGAACGACTCGGCGCCATGGACCCGCACATCGGGGTGACGATCCCGGATCTTGCCGACGGCCAGCTCTCCGACGAGCGGACTACCGGGGACTGCGTATACGGGCGCATCGGCTGCCAGTACTCGGTCGGCGATCGCCTCGTAGACGTCGTCGAAGGTCTCGGCGACGTCGTAGAGATCGTCACACGTCACCACATCCCGAGTTGCGGCGAGCTGGGCTGCGGCCGGGTGACGCAGGGTCCTGACGATGATCGTCCGATCCGGGTCGGACAGGAGCCTACGGACGTCGTCCGATACGCGTTCGAGATCGCCGGGCCCGAGCCCGACGATGTCGATCATGCGGGGGGCTGAACGGACGGGAACGGATCAGTGACCCACGTTCCGTACTCCTCGACAACCGTGACGTCCGCCTCCGTCACGCGTTCGAGCAGCCAATCCTGAACGAGGGATCCCCCGCGTTCGGCTTCCATCGCCGCCCGGAGGTCGACCTCGACCTCCTCGAAGGGTGTCGTGGTCCGTTCGGAGACAAGGATCAGGTGATAGCCGAACTGGGATCTGACCGGCTGGCTCGTCTCGTTCAGCGGTGCTTCGTATGCGGCGAGGGCAAATTCAGGAACGTACCCGCCGAGCGAGGCGCATCCGAGGTCGCCGCCGTTCGGGGCGGTGCCGTCGGTCCCGAGTTCCATGGCGACGTCTGCGAACGTCTCTCCCCCGTCGATCCGGTCCTTGGCGGCCAGGGCTTCCTCCTCGGTCTCGACGAGGATGTGGCTGACGCAGGCTTCCGTCAGTGCGAACAGTTGACCGTCGTATCGCACTTGGAGCTCTTCTTCGGTGATGGCGCCGGCCTGCTCGATGAGGGCGGCTTCCACTTCTTCCGCAACCAGCTGCTGGTGCGCGATGCGGTAAATCCGCTCATTGGTGAACCCCTGCTCGGAGAGGAAGTCCTCATAGCTCAGTCCGCCGCTCTGGGCGACGACCTGGGCTTCCAACTCCGCCCGGCGAGCCTCGATCTCGTCCGGAGTGAACGTGATCCCGAACTCGGACTCGGCCACTTGGATCACGAGCAGTTCGACGATCGTGTTCCGCAAGTTGTCTGCGAACTGCTGCTCCGGGACGGCGCCGACGTCGGCCGAATACAGCGCCTCGACCTCGGAAGCGGTCACTTCGACACCGTTCACGGTCGCCACGACGGCACCGGACCCGCCGCAGGCGGCGAGCACCAGACCGAGCGCGGCAATAGGAACAATCGTCTTCTTCACGGGGGGAAACCTCAGACTCGGAGAACGCCGAAGTCTAGGGCGAATCGGTCGAAATCCCATTCTGGACGGATTCCGACGGCCACATCTTCGCCATGAAGTCCAAGAGGCCGGAAAGAATCGGACGGGGGGCGGGAAGGAAGATCACACCCTCCGCCGCCCGGAGGACAGAGCCGCGTGCGAGTCGTTGGAGGCGGACCTCCTGACTGGCTGTCAGGTCGACGGGTGCCAGGCGCACTTCGTTCTTGAGGGCGACGATCTCGGAGAGCCCGATCCGGATCGCTTCGACTCGCAGCCGGGCGATGTCGACGAGGGTGAGCGCGGGAACGGGAAGCTCCCCAAACCTGTCCTCCCACTCCGTGACGACATCGTCGACGTCCGCCCCGGTGGCGGCCAGGGCCAGTCGTCGATACGCCTCGAGCCGGAGGAGCTGGTCGGGCACATAGGACTCGGGGAGATGGGCGTCCACGGGGAGATCGATCCGCACGTCGATCTCTCTCTGAACCGTCTCGCGGCCCTCCAACTCGTCGACTGCCTCGGCCACCAACTCGGCATACAGATCGAATCCGACCGCGCTGATGTGACCGGACTGGACCTCACCCAGGATCGAACCGGCACCCCGAATCTCCAGGTCCCGCAGCGCGAGCTGGAAGCCGGAACCCAAGTCCGTCGCCTCGCCGATCGCCTCCAGCCGGCGATGGGCCTCCTCGGTGAGCGACTGGTCGGGCGGATGGAAGAGGTAGGCGTACGCCCGCTGGCTGGACCGCCCGACCCTGCCTCGCAGCTGGTACATCTGGGCGAGGCCGAGGAGGTCGGCCCTCTCCACGATCAGGGTGTTGACCTGAGGAAGGTCGAGGCCCGACTCGATGATGGTCGTAGCCACCATGACGTCGTATCGGCCGTCCCAGAAGTCGATCATCACCTGTTCGAGCCGGCCCTCCGACATCTGACCGTGGGCGATCACGTAGCTGGCATCGGGAACAAGCGCCTGCAGTCGCGCCACCGCCCGATCGATCGACTGAACGCGGTTGTGAACGTAGAAGACCTGCCCGTCGCGAAGCAGTTCACGGCGGATGGCGGCGGACACCGTCGGTTCGTCGAAGGGGCCGACGAAGGTGAGGATCGGGTGGCGATCCTCAGGAGCAGTGCGGATGTGGCTCACCTCGCGAATCCCGGTGAGGGCCATCTCCAACGTTCTCGGGATGGGTGTCGCGGTCAGCGTGAGCACGTCCACACCGATCCTCAGTCGCTTGATCGAGTCCTTGGCAGACACGCCGAACCGTTGCTCCTCGTCGATGACGAGGAGGCCGAGATCCTTGAAGCGGATGTCTTCGGACAGCAACCGGTGGGTGCCGATGACGACGTCGACCTCTCCGGTGGCGAGTCGGGCAACAACGTCCTTCGCCTCCTTGGGGGTGAGAAACCGCGACAGCATCGCCACCTCGATCGGATAGGGGGCGAATCGCTCGGAGAAGGTCTGGAAATGCTGGCGGGCGAGCAGAGTCGTGGGACAGAGGATCGCTGCCTGCTTCCCCGATGCCGCCGCCTTGAACGCCGCTCGAATCGCCACTTCGGTCTTCCCGAAACCGACGTCGCCGAACACGAGGCGATCCATCGGTTGGTCGGTTTCCATGTCTGCCTTGACGTCGGCGATGGCAGTGAGTTGGTCTGGCGTCTCCTCGAATGGAAACGAACCTTCCATCTCGCGTTGCCAGGGCACGTCCGGGGAGTAGGCATGTCCGGATGCTGCGGCTCGCGCCCGATGCAGCCGAACAACTTCTTCGGCAACGGCGGCAACGGCCCGTCGTACCCGTGCCCGGGTGTCGGACCACTCCTTGCCGCCCATCCTCGAAACCCTGGGGGCCTCGCCACCCGTGTACTTCTTGACTGCAGCCAGCTGGTCGGTCGGGACATACAGGCGATCGTCGCCGGCGTACTCGACCACGAGATAGTCGCGCTCGACTCCGGCCATCGTGCGGGTGACCATGCCATCGAATTTTCCGATGCCGTGCTTGTGGTGCACGACGTAGTCACCCGGGCGAAGATCGCGGTACTCGGCGCCGGCATGCGCACTCCTCTTCGCTCCCGCCCTGCGATGAGCCCGACGACGTCCTGCGATCTCCTGTTCGCCGAGCACCGCCACCCCGAGTTCGGCGAGCACGAACCCGTGGTGGATTCCGACTGCAACGATGGCCGCAGAGGGCCTTTCGAGCGTATCCGTGCGTTCGAGGATCAGTCCCTGTTCCGACAACACCCGCGCCACACGGTCGGCAGCGGCCGCTCCGTCCATTGCCACGACCGGCGCGACCCCGGTCGACAGCAGTCGCTGGAGACCGGCTGTCACCGACTCGACATCACCAGGAACGGCGTCGAAGCCTTTCGCTCCGAGAACGGCATCACCAGGGCCCGTCGGGATGCCGGGCATCTGCAGGTGCTCCCGCCCGGCGAGTCGGGCGTCGAAGTCCCCGAAGAGCGCCGGATGGGCGCCTGCCTCCGGCGCGCCGTGGCCCCACGTCGGTGCCAGGGCGGCTGCCTGGTCGTCTTCTTCCTTGCGTAGGTCGCGTGCACGGTCCGACACGCGCCCCGGATCGACGACGACGACAGCCGCCTCGGGTACGGCGTCGAGAAGAGACGCCTCGGGGGCGAGCCACGGCATCCACGACTCCATCCCGGCGAACTGCTGATACTGGGCGATCCGCTCCCACACCGAGGCGTTCCAGGCCTCGCTGGCGACGAGGTTCTCGGCCGCAGCCGCCACACGCGAGTCGGCTCGGAACTCCCGAGCGGGATAGATCTCCACAGAGTCGACCGCCTCCTGGGAGCGTTGGTCCCCGATCCCGAAGATCCTGATGTCATCGACCGTATCGCCCCAAAAGTCCATCCGGACCGGCTCGTCGGCCTGGGCAGGGAATATGTCGACGATCCCTCCGCGGATCGCGAATTCGCCGCGGGACTCAACCCGGTCGGTCCTGTCGTAGCCCAACACGACAAGGGCATCTGCCAGTTCGGAGATGTCGAAGTCGGTTCCGGTTCGCAGTTCGATCGGTGAAGGATCGGACGGCGACAATCGCTGCACCGCGGCGCGGACCGATGCCACCACGACGGTTCCCGGTCCCCCCGTGGCGAGCCGGTGACGAGCCATCGCGCGTCTCGCCATCGTGGCGGCGTTGGGCGAGAGATGCTCGAACGGGAGTGTCTCCCAGGCGGGCATCAGGGTCACGTCCGCCAAGAACAGGCTCACATCGTCTGCGAGATCCTCGGCGTCCCGCTCGCTGGCGGTCAGGACGAGGAGGGGTCCGTCGGCGGCGGCCGCCAGTCCGGCCAAAGCGAAGGATCTGGCACCGGGCGGCACGACCCAGCGACCGGCTGCCGGGGGCGGCGGGCGGCGTTTCCAGAGGTCGACGAGAGGGGCAAGGGGCGCGGACACGGGAGACGGAATCGTAGGGACTGCACCATGACGCCGAGTCAGGAACCGGACCGAACAACCCTTTCGACGACGACCGAGAGCTCGATGGCCGTGTCGAAACGGATCTCGAGACCGCGTTCGACCGCCGTCACCTGGTTCTGGGTGATGTCCTCCTCCGAGCGGAGTGTGGCAACGAGACGGATCGGATCGCCGGCCGCGTAGTCGAGATCGACCACCTCGGCCTGCGGAAAGACGCCCGCCAGGTCTTGTTCTGCGATCACGGCCACCTGGGCATCCTGCACCGAATCCAGGACGACCAGAACGGTGGCCAGGAAGAGGACCCCGACGATCCCGAGCGACAAAGCCCGACGTCGCTGCTTGACGCCTTGTTTGTCTGGCCACATGCCGAACCAGAGGAAGACTCCAACTCCGATGACGGCAACGGACACGATGTTGGTGAGAAATAGCAACGTGGCGCCGAATGCGATCTGGAAGTCCCCGATCGCCAACCCGAGGCCGATCGTGCACAGCGGGGGAACGAGCGCGGCGGCAATCGCTACACCCGCCAGGGCCGCCGGGATCTCTTTGCGGGCGGTGGCATACGCGCCGACTGCACCGGCCGAGAGCGCCACACCGGCGTCGAGCAAGGTGGGACTGCCACGGGCCAGCATCTCGGTCGTCGGAGACTCGAGCGGAACGATCAAACCCAGGATCCATCCACACACCACGGCGATCGCTGAACCGATGAAGACCGTCACGAACGCACGGCGGGTCAGGAGTAGCCGGGCAGTGACGAGCCCCACGGAAATGGCGGTGAGCGGACCGAGGAGGGGAGCGACGAGCATCGCGCCGATCACGACCGCCGGGGAGTTCTGCAACAACCCGAACGACGCCAACAGACCGGATACCGCGTTGAGGAGGACAAAGTCGAGGCTGAGACCGGCGAGACGCTCGCTGTTCCAGGTGACCGAGTCCTGTTCGAGACCGGTGAGCTTCGGTCGTATCCGAGCGAGGATGCCCGCCAGCGACCTTCCCTCCACCTTTCGCGCCACCGTGAGAACAGGCCCCGGCGCGTTGCGAAGCACCTCGGTGGCCGCTGCCTGATCCCCCCATTGCAGGACGTGCTTTCTGACGTGTGCGCCAACGATCACGAGATCGGACTCTTCGGTCCGGGTAAGGATCCCGCGGCTGACGTCGTTGGCGACGATCAACTCCCTGTCGCACAACCTTCCGCCTTCGACACCCTCCAGGCTGCGTTCGATGGTCGCCATGCCGATCGATCGGGGAACCTCGCTCCCCTGAACATGTACCACCTGCACCTTGGAACCGAGCGATTGGCCGATCAGGAGCCCGACCCTGACAGCAGCCCGGGATTCATCCGATCCGTCGACCCCGACGACGATCCGCTTCACGCCACCGAGCGGGGCGGTCAGCTTGGGCGGGAGTCGCACGACGACGACGTCGGCAGTCGCTGTCGACATCACCGATTCCACGACCGGCCCCAACTCGACATCGCCCTTCCTGGTCTGCCGGACGCCGAGAAGGATCATGTCGGCACCCATCTCAGCGGCCGCATCGAGGATGCCGCGGGAGACAGTTGAAGCCACCCGCGTGGTCATCTCGAACGTGACGCCCGGCACCCACCCTGTGCCCGAGACAACCTCCTCCAGTTCCTCCAGAGCACCGGACCGTTTTTCGGCGGTCGTGTCATCGGTCACAACGGCGAGAGCCACCACCTTTCCCTCTTCGGTATCAGCGAGACTGGCCGCGACCACCAGGAGCGAGGGGGCGGTCTCTGGGTTGGCGATCGGAACGAGCACGATCCGCGCTCTGTCGGGAACTGGGCTGGTGCCGTCCTTCCCGTTCTTCGTCTCCGGCCCCTGGTCGACCGGCATGTCCGTCATCGATCGCCCAGCACCGTTCTTTCTCTTCGTCTCCGGCCCCTGGTCAACCGGCACGTCCGTCATCGATCGCCCAGCACTGCGTAGCTGCCGGTGGCGTGCGAGACCAGCCGATCATCACCCTCGACCCGGAGTTCGACCCGACCGGAGATTCGGGTGCGCCCTGCACGCAGGAGACTCGCCTCCGCGACCAGGTCGCCGCCCACCGCCGGGCGCAGGAAGGTGATGGCGAGATCGGACGTGACAGCCATCGGCTGCAGACCGACGATCGTGAAAGACAGGTACCAGAGGGCGAGGTCAGCGGCAGTGAACTGGACGGGCCCCGAGATCAGGCCGCCGGGTCGGAGTGTTCCCGGGTCGTGATGCCAGCGGGCTGCCGCCCGTCCCACGGAAATCGACTCGCAACGGAATCCTGACGAGTCCATCGCCGGATAGTGCTCGACGACAAAGGCATCCACGTCGGCAGGCGTTGGGATGTCCATTCAGTACCCCTTCGTACGGTCGACGACACCGACGAGCGGCTTTTCACTCGCGAAGCGTGCCAGGTTCTCTACGAAGAACCTGACGATGTCCTCGGGTCTGCTGTGGGCGGCAGTATGACCGGTGACGACGACGTTCGGCACCGACCACGCGGGATGATCGGGCGGCAACGGTTCCGGATCTGTCACGTCCAGCACGGCGAGCCCCAGTTGACCCGATCGAGCGGCGTCGATGACGTCCGACATCACGACCGTCGAACCTCGACCCACGTTGACGAAACTTGCGCCCCGGTTGAGGATTCCGAAAAGCCGCCGGTCGATGAGAGCCCGTGTTTCGTCGGTGGCGGGGAGCACCGCCACGAGATGGTCCAATCCCTTCGCGAACGACCCGATGTCATCGATCGAGTGCATCCGGTCGAACATCGGATCGGCCGCGGCCGACCGACGGCATCCGACGACCTTCATGCCGAAGGCCCGCCCCACCCGGGCGATCGCAGTACCGATCGAGCCCGCCCCCAGCACGCCAAGCGACGATCCGGCGATCACCCGTGGCAGTGTTTCGTCCCAACTTCTCGTCGCGAAGCGCTCCGGGACACGCTGACAACGCCCGAGGAGGTAGGCGAAGACGAACTCGGCGATCTGCCGGCCGAACACGCCGGGCAGACCTGTCACGGTCGCCGACTCCGGAACCTGAGACCAGTCGATGGCGTCCACTCCCGCCCACGTCGACTGGATCCAACGCACACCACTCAGATCGAGCGAGGAGACGAGGTGAGGATCGGCCAGCACGACTTCCGCGCCGGATTCGACGACCTCACAGCCGTACCCCTCCAGGAGTCGCGTGTACTCATCGCCGCGACGGGAGGCGACGGCGACCAAAGTCACAGCATTCCCTCTGCTCGGAACCAGGCGACGAGACGCCCCAACAGATCCGGTGCGGTCGAATACTCGAGCCCGAGTTCCCGGGTCGCCTTGGATCCGTCATAGGCGTGACCATGGCGGAGCGTCCGGACCATCTCCCGGCAGAAGGCGGGCTTCCGCTTCTGCAGACGCGCCAGGCCCTCGACGGGAAGCACCCCGATCGACGCCACCCATCCCGGCACCCAGCGCACCGACAGGGAGCCACCGGCCACCTCGCCGAGAACTCCAACAGCCTCGCGCATGGTCATCGTGAACGAATTGAGGACATAGCGTTCGCCGGGGACACCTCGCTCCGCCGCCAAGACGTGACCGCGAGAACAATCGCCGATGTCGACGATGGAAAGCCGCGAGTCGATGAGAGCCGGCAGCCTGCCCCTGAGCAGGTCGAGTATCAGCGCCCCCGTTCCGGTGGCTCGCCCCGGACCCTGGACAGAAGACGGGTTCACAGCCACCACCTCGACGCGCTCCGCCGCCGCGAAGACCGCCTCTTCGGCAAGGTGCTTCGACCTTTCGTAATGCGACAGATACGAGCCACGATGGGGCGTTGACTCCCTTCCCACCGCTCCTGCCGGTTCACCGATCGTTGCGGCGGACGACGTGTAGACGATCCGCCTCACTCCCCCGTGTTCAGCAGCCGCCACCACATTGCGGGAGCCGTCGACATTCACCCGGAAGAGCTCAGAGGGGTCGACGGGACACATCGTGTTCACACCTGCGACGTGATAGACGAGCTCGGCACCCGCCAGAGCCGTTCGGAGCGAACCGGGGTCGGTGACATCGCCCCGGACCGGAGTCGCGCCCATGCTGCGCAGAACCCCGTCGGAGGCCGGAGTTCGGGACAAGGCGTGGACTGCCACCCCGCCCTCGATCAAGTGGCGGATCAACGACGCTCCGACGACGCCGGAACCCCCGGTGACGAGGACGGTCACTTCGCGATCGTGGCTCTCGACGCTCGCACCGTGTCCATGAAGACCGAGACGTATTGCCATCCGGAGGCGATGGTGACTCCGACTGCCACCCACATCGCCCATTGGTCGAGATACATAGGACCCCACGGTTCGGGCAGCCGCAGCAAGGCAAGGCCGATCGCAGTGAACTGGACGGTCGCTTTCACCTTGCCCCAGGTCGACGGTGCGATGAACGAACCCGAAATTGCGACGAGTCCGCGCAGAGCCATGACGATGAACTCACGCATGACGATGATCACCGCCGCCCAGATCGATACGCGGTCGACGGACACGAGAGCAAAGAGGGTCCCGGTGACCAAGAGCTTGTCCGCAGTCGTGTCGAGAAACGCACCGAGCGTCGTCGTCACATCCCAGCGCCGGGCCAGATATCCGTCGAAGAAGTCCGTCAGCGCCGCGACCACGAAGAGGGCGGCGGCGTATCCGTAGGCGTGCTCGAGCGAGTCTGCGCTCCTGACGAGCACCATCACCACGGGCACGAGGATGACTCGGGCGACCGCGAGAAGATCGGGGATGGTGATGGCGCACCTCCAACGGAAACAGGAATCCGATTGTACGCATGGCACGTGTTGGGTCTCCCACCACTCCCGAGTAGTTTCCGGGCCGTGACGACCAATACCGGTTGGAGCCGATCGGAACACGCCGCCCGTCTCGTCGACGACGAGACGTTCGACGTGCTCGTCATCGGTGGTGGAGTCACGGGCGCCGGAGCCGCCCTCGATCTCGGCGCCCGCGGTCTGAGGGTCGGCCTGATCGAAAGATCGGACTTTGCGCAGGGAACGTCGTCACGGTCGACGAAACTCTTCCACGGCGGCATCCGTTACATGCCACAGTTCCACTTCGGTCTCGTGTCGGAGGGGTTGAGGGAACAGAAGATTTTGGCGCGTGTGGCCGACTTCCTCTACCGCCCGCTCGAGTTCGTCATTCCGATGTACGCCCAGTACGGCATCGCCGACGCTCCGGCGTGGGCCGCGCGCGGCTGGAAGGCCCCCCTCGCCCTCCGGGCGGGGCTCCTCGCATACGACGTACTCGGGGGGTTCGGCCGGCCAGGAACGCGGCACCGGAGTATCAGCGCCGAGGAACTTCTGGCCACGATTCCGACTCTCCGTCACGACGGCCTCAATGGAGGCTTCGTCTACTCCGACGCGCAGACCGACGACGCTCGCCTCGTCGTGAGCCTCGCCAAGACTGCGGTTCTGCGGTACGGCGCGGTTGCAGTCAACCAAGTCGAAGTCGAGTCGGTCGAGGAACTCCACCCAGGGTTCCGAGTCCAGTTCCTCGACCGGGCCACCGGAGATCGGCATCACACCAAGGCACGCGCGGTCCTGTCGGCGACCGGCGCCTTCGACCCACCCGACCTTTCGAACGGGTCCAGCAGCCTCAAGGTCGTCCGATCGAAGGGGAGTCATCTCATCGTCGACCGAGACGTGCTCGGACTCGGGGATCGGGCCCTCGTACTTCCGGAAACCGACGACGGACGCGTCCTCTATATCGTTCCCTGGCTCGGCCATTCGATGATCGGGACGACTGACACGCCATATACACACGAGCCCACCCATCCGACGGCGAGTCCGGAAGACAACGCCTACCTCATCCGGCACGTCCACCAGTACCTCGACGTCGACGAGTTCACGCCGATCAGCGCCTTTGCCGGTCTGCGCGCCCTCAAGGACATCGGAGCGGGTTCCACCGCCAAGGCCTCTCGCGAGCACGTGATCGAAGAACCTGTCCCCGGTTACGTGCAGGTGGCGGGAGGAAAGCTGACCACATATCGCCGAATCGCGGCCGAAGCGGCCGATGTCGTCGCCGATTCCCTCGGAGTCGACGTGAAATCGTCGACGGACGGCATCCCCCTCGTGGGTGCCGGCGCCGACGACGTCGCCCTCGCTCGGGCATTGACTTCAGCCGGAGCCGATCCAGCGGTGATCGGACCGACGATCGCGAGAAACGGGGGGGACGCGATGCGGATCGCCGAACTGATGCGAGTCGATCAGGCGCTGACAGTGCCGCTCGGAGACCGGCGGACCTCGCTCGCCGACGTCGTCCACGCGGTCCGCCATGAGGGGGCCGACCGCATCTCCGATGTGACGCTTCGTCGGACACATCTCGCATGGTTCACATCGGATCACTCACGATCGGACGCCACCCGCATCGCCGACGTGATGGCCTCCGAACTCGACTGGTCCGTCGCCGATCGGCAGACGGCACTCGATGCCCACGAGCGAGAGTTGATTGCAGAAGGCTTGTGAGCGACCGATCAGAGCTGGGCGAGCCGCTCTTGCAACAAGCCTCGATCCGAGTCGTTCATCTCGCAACCCAGGGCCGACACCAACGCGTCTCTGGCTTCACTGGTGGCGCCGCTCTGGCGGAGGAACTCCGCGCGAGTCGACCAATACAGATGCCATCCGGGCACTTCGAAACCCTCGATCAGTGCGAGCGCATGCACCGGGCCGAACACCTTCGACTCGGCAACCGCCCGATTGATGCGTGTCACCGGCCCAGGGCTGTGGCTCTCGAGGATCCGATAGAGGTCGACGATCTGCTTCCAGTCGGTCTCCGCATCGGACGGGGCGAGGCCGTGCAGCACTGCAATCGCAGCCTGGATCTGAAGAGGCCCTACCCGGCGACGCCGCAGGATGTCGTCGAGGATGGTTGCGGCCTCGTCGATCGCAGTTCGATCCCACCGCGTACGGTCCTGGTCGGCGAGGAGAACGGGCCGACCCGGATCGTCCAGCCTCGATGCCCGGCGGGCATGAGTGGCCAGCATCAGGGCCAAGAGACCTGACACCTCTGGTTCGTCGGGCATCAACTCGACGAGCAGCCGCCCGAGCCGGATCGCCTCCGAGGCCAGATCGAGCCGGCTGTCGAGTCGACCGTCGACGGCATGGTGGCCGGTCGTGAACACCACGTACAAAGTCCCCAACACTGCAGGCAGGCGGTCGGGCAGCTCGTGGTCGGCGGGAATCCGATACGGGATCCGCGCCGTGGCGATCTTCTTCTTGGCGCGGCTGATCCGCTGGCCCATGGTCGATTCCGAGACGAAGAAAGCGCGAGCGATCTCGGTGGTCGTGAGACCGGCCACCGTGCGGAGCGCCAGCGCCACCCTCGCCTCGGGCGACAGGGCCGGGTGACAACTGGTGAAGATCAGACGGAGCCGGTCGTCGCGGCCGTCAGGCGATTCGATGTCGCCCTGATCGAGGAGTCGCATCGCCTCAGTCTCCTTGGCGGTTCGTGACCGCTCCCGACGCAACCGATCGAGGGCCCGGTTGCGCGCTGTCGTCGTGAGCCATGCCGCCGGGTTGGCCGGGACACCACGTTCGCTCCACGAGGAGAGCGCCGCGATCGCTGCATCCTGCAGAGCGTCCTCTGCGAGCCCGAAATCTCCGGTGAGCCGGATCAAGGTGGCCAGCACACGGCCGCCCTCGACCCGAATCGTTTCTTCGAGAGCTCTGCTCATCCGCCCACGATTAGACGCAGCTCTCCTGCGCCCCGCCATGCTGCGGGGATGCGCGAGGCCCAGGCGATCGCCTCGTCCTGGGTCTCACAGTCGAGTACGAAGTAGCCGCCCAAGACCTCCTTGGTTTCGGCGAACGGGCCATCGCTGAGGATTCGCATCCGCCCTCGACCCCCCTCACTCCGGATGGTGACGGCCGATCTGGTGTCGGCGAGTCCGTTCCCGTCGACGATCGCACCGGCAGCTGTCGCCTCCTTTTCGAAGGCGGCGTACTCGGCCATGACCTGCTCGCGGAGTTCGCCGACCTCCTCGTACTCGGCCGGGCTATCGATCAGCGCCATGTACCTAGGCACGGCTCATCCTTGTCCGGAGAAGTCGATCACCGGCCTCACCTCGACCTTGCCGTGCCATGCTCCGGGAATCTTCGCAGCCCACGAGATGGCCTCGTCGAGATCGTCACACTTGAGGAGGTAGAAGCCGCCGAGCACCTCCTTGGTCTCGGCGAAGGGTCCGTCGGTCGTGACCAGGGTCCCGTTCTTGCCTCCGTCCATGTGGATCGTGGTGGCCGTGTGGGTGTCTTCGAGGGCTTCGCCGCCGACGACGACGCCGGCCGCGCCTGCCTCCTCGCCGAACGCGTTGTACTCCGCCATCACCCTTGACCAGTCCTCGGGTGTTCCCATTCCTTCCGCCTCGGCAGGCGAATAGATCAATGCTGCGTAAGTGGGCACCTCCGCTCCTTTCCGTCCTAGAGGGATGCTCTCACCCTTACGACGATGTCACCAGAGCGAATTCGACATCATCAGAGAGATTTTTTCAGACCCAGTCGAGTGTCCGTTCGACGGCCTTCTTCCATCGGGCATAGGTCGCCGCCCGGTCTGACGCGTCCATGGCCGGGTTCCATCGCCGGTCCTCGCCCCAATTCGCCCGCAACTCGTCGAGAGACCCCCAGACTCCGACGGCGAGTCCTGCGGCGTAGGCAGCCCCGAGCGCGGTCGTCTCGACGACGACGGGGCGGATCACCGGAACTCCCAGGATGTCGGCTTGGAACTGCATCAGAAGCTCGTTCGCGACCATTCCCCCGTCGACCTTGAGTTCGGTGAGGTCGACGCCCGAATCGGCATTCATGGCGTCGAGCACCTCCCGAGTCTGGAAGGCGGTGGCTTCCAGCGCGGCGCGGGCGATGTGCCCGCCCGTGGCGTAGCGAGTCAGGCCGACGATGACGCCGCGGGCATCCGATCTCCAATGCGGGGCGAAGAGGCCGGAGAAGGCGGGCACGAAGTAGACATCGCCGTTGTCGTCGACCGTCCGGGCGAGATCTTCGACCTGCGGCGCCTCGTCGATGAGCCCGAGGTTGTCCCTCAGCCACTGCACGAGCGAACCGGTGACGGCGATCGAACCCTCGAGCGCATACACCGCAGCATCGTCGCCCACCTGGTACCCGATGGTGCTGAGCAGCCCGTTCTCCGAGTGCACGAGTTCGGTTCCGGTGTTCAGGAGCATGAAGTTGCCCGTGCCGTAGGTGTTCTTGGCGCTCCCGACGTCGAAGCAAGTCTGCCCGAACAGAGCGGCCTGCTGGTCTCCCAGGATTCCGCCGATCGGGACGCCATCCAGGGAGCGCGTTCCCTGCCCGAGCACTCCGACGGACGGGACGATCTCGCCCAACATCGACCGGGGCACGCCGATCGCCTCGATCAGTTCGTCATCCCAGTCGAGGGTTGCCAGATCCATCAGCATCGTTCGGGAGGCGTTGGTGACGTCGGTCACGTGACGAGTTCCTCCGGTCAGATGCCAGACCACCCAGGAGTCGATGGTGCCGAACGCCAATTCGCCCCGGGCGGCGCGCTCGACGAGTTCGGAATTGGTATCGAGGAGCCAGCGAACCTTGGGTCCTGCGAAGTATGTGGCGAGCGGCAAGCCAGTCTTTGCTCGGAATCGGCCGGGCCCGGCGTCGCCACCCAACGTGCGGACCAAGTCGTCTGTCCTGGTGTCCTGCCAGACGATGGCGTTCGCCACCGGCTTTCCCGTGCCGCGGTCCCACACGACGGCGGTCTCTCGCTGATTGGTGATCCCGACTGCCGCCAGATCGGAGCCGGCGATTCCCGCCGCTGCGAGTGCACCGTCGATCACGGACCACATGCGCTCGATGATCTCGGCCGGATCGTGCTCGACCCAGCCTGGCCTGGGGAAGATCTGGCGATGCTCCTGCTGGTCCGAGGCGACGACGGACCCCGAGTGGTCGAAAATGATGAACCGGGTGCTGGTCGTGCCCTGGTCCAGCGCCCCGACGAGCTGCTTCACACGCCCTCCTCCTGCAACCACCGGCAACCTAGCGTGATCTTTTACCCCTCCAAACGCTTCATTATTGAAGCGCCCGCCCGACCAAAAGCCGTCAGGCGGGGGGGCGGTGGGCGGCTTGCTCCTGGGCGCGTTGGGGGTCGGTGACCCAGCTTTCGACCACGTCGGCGGCGTCGACTACCAGCAGGTCGGCTTCGACGCGCTCCTTCGATCCGAAACGACGAAGGACGAAGTCGGCCGGATCCTGACGGCCGGGGGGCCGACCGACTCCCACCTTCAGCCGACTGAACTCCCGGGTGCCGAGCGACTTCTCGAGCGAACGGATGCCGTTGTGACCGCCGCTGCCGCCGCCGATCTGGATCCTCAGCCGCCCGAAATCGAGATCGATGTCGTCGTGGATGACGAGGAGGTCTGCGACGTCAGCCTTCATGGAGCGCAAGGTCGCCGAAACCGGACCGCCCGATTCGTTCATGAACGACATGGGGGCGACGAGTACGACCTTCTCGGAACCAACCCGGAGTTCGGCGATCTCCGACCGTGCCCGCATCATCTTCGCCTTGAAGCGTTCTCCGTGGCGTCGGGCGAGTTCGGCGAGGACCTCGGCACCGATGTTGTGGCGGGTTCCCTCGTAGTCGGACCCCGGGTTGCGGAGCCCGACGACAACCTTCACCGGCTACTCGCCGGCGTCGTCGCCACCGGCGTCGTCGGCTGACCCCTCGGCGCCCTCGGCTCCTTCGCCTTCTTCGCCCTCGACTTCTTCGCCCTCTTCGCCCTCTTCGTCTTCATCCGTCTCGGCTTCGAGAGCGGCGGGAACGGTGATGGAGACAACCGTGTACTCCGGCTCCTCGAGGTAGGTGACGCCTTCAATCTCAGGCAGATCGCCGATGCGGAGGGCATCGCCGATCTCCAGGGCGGAGATGTCGAGCTCGACGAAACTCGGGATGTTGGTGACGAGCGCTTCGATCTGGACCACGTTGCGGGCCGTCGAAAGGACGCCCCCGGCCTCGATCCCGACCGACTCGCCAACGAAGTGGACAGGAATCTCGGTGTGAATCGTGTCGGTGAGCAGCACGGTGACGAAGTCGACATGACGGATCTCACGCCGGAAGGGATGGGTCTCGACGACTCGCGGGAGGGTGAGGATCTTGTCCTTTCCGACTTCCAGACTTATCAGGGCGTTCAGGCCCGCCTCAGTCGTGAGCGCGGCGCGGAGCTCTCGATGATCCACGGCGATGGAGAGGGGATCCCTGTCCTTTCCGTAGACGATGGCCGGCACGTGGCCTTCCTTGCGGAGCCGGCGCGAGGCGCGACTTCCTGTGGGTCGGCCGGATTCGGCGCGCAAAGTGATCTGTTCTGACGACATCAGCGAAGCTCCTGCGAAGCGGAGGGAAAGAGGACACGCCATTGTCGCGGCTCGGGTCGACACGGGCAAACTGCGATCCTCCGGTCGCCCCGCACGCGCCATGCGTGGCAGGATCATCCCAGCCGAAAAGGAGTTGCCAAGGATGCCCGCCTTTCTGATCGCAGACGCAGTCCCACACGATCCCGATGCCTACCGCGCCAGCGGATATCTCGAGGCTGCCGTGCGGATCGCCGGCAGGCATGGCGGCCGCTACCGCGTCCGGGGTGGCGAGATGACCGTGTTGGAGGGGGAATGGGACCTCCGCCGGGCGGTCATCATCGAGTTCCCGACGATGAGTGATCTCCGCGCCTTCTACGACGACCCCGAATACCAGGAGTGGATTCCCGTCCGCCAGCGGCTCACCGAATCACGCGTCCTCGCCGTGGAAGGCGTCGACTGAGCGATCCAGCCGAATCCAACATCCTCGCCGTCCGTCGCCACTCGAGAATCTGTCGACTGGGCGATCTGTCGACTGAGCCTTCAGCCCACCGCCCTCATCCACTCGACCGTTCGATCGGCCAGGAACCCGAACAACTCCGGCTCCTGCCACTCGCGAAAGGAGTGGTCCGCACCCTCCATGTCGACCACGTATGCCCCCCTCAGCGGGCGGATATGGGCGTCGAACAAGTCTGAGCGACTCAACGCGTCACGCGAGCCCCGGAAGAACAGCATCGGGACGGACACTTCGGGGAGATGGGCCACCCGCAGCTTCTCCGGCCTTCCGGCGGGATGGAGTGGATAGGCGTACAGCACGACTCCCCGCGACGGGTAGCCCTCGGCAGCGAGCATCGTGGCGATCCTGCCTCCCATCGAGCGCCCGCCGAGGAACAGCGGACCCCCCACTGCGGACGCCACCGCACGATGACATTCGAGGAGGACCGGAGGGCGGTCAGGGGCGCGCCGACCAGACTCGGTATACGGGTAGTTGAACGTGACGACACGCACCCCTCGCTCAGCGAGGGCGTCGGCGATTCCGACGATGCTCCGATGATCTTGATCGGTCCCGGCGCCGTGGGCGAAGAGGAAAGAGTCGCGTCCCGAGCCTCGAACGATGGCGGTGACCGAGCCGCCAGAGGGGAGTTTCACGATCACGTGTCGAGGCTACCGGGGGCCTGATGGGTAGCTCACACCCGCCAGGACATCGTTCCGGTCTGAGGGAGGTCGGGGCGCCGTCAGGTAGCCTCGAATGCGATGGAGGTCTCGATACAGCCTGATCGCGCGACCCTCGCTCGCACCGCGGCGGAGTTGATCGCGTCCCGGGCCGCGGATGGGCCATTCACCTTGGGCCTCGCCGGCGGGTCGACCCCCGCCGACACATACGACGAGTTGCACCACGTCGACATGGACTGGTCGCAGGTATCGCTGTGGCTGTCGGACGAGCGATGGGTGGCGCCCGATGATCCAGAGTCGAACGGTCGCATGGCTCTGGATCATCTCCCGCTTGCCGCTGCGAACCGCTTGGTCCGGCCCCGTCACTCCCGCTACCTCACTCCGGCCGACTCGGCCGTCCACTACGACGCCGCCCTCCGCCGAATCCACGGCGACGACCGCCCCGATCTCGTCCTCTTGGGTATGGGGACCGACGGTCACACCGCCTCGCTGTTCGGGGGAACCGATGCCCTGGAGGCCGAACCACACCGATGGTTCGTGGCGAATCACGTGCCCGCGCTGGACACGTGGCGCCTGACCGTCACCCCGTCTCTCCTCCGCAGCGCACGACGCGTCGTCGTCCTGGTATCGGGCACAGCCAAGGCCCAAGTACTCGCCGAGGTCCTCGATGGCCCCGACGATGTGTATCCCATTCAGATTCTCAGACACGCCGAGGGCGAAGTCACCTTCATCTGCGACTCAGAAGCCGCCGCAGGCCTGTCCAGGTAGGAACGGCTCTCTCGTAGCCTCTTGTCCGATGCATCGTCTCGTGATCCCGCTCTTGGTCCTTCTCGCCGCGTGTTCGACGCCCCCCTCGAATGCGTCCGACACGTTTGCGTCGACACTGCCGTCGACCACGATCGTGGCGACGGAGACGACGGAGACAGTCGAGACATCGACCACATCGACGACAGCCGCCCAGCCGATCGAGCAGATCCTGTACAAGCACTGGAAGGGGTCGTTCGAGTACGGCGATGGACTCCGGGTCGACGTGCACGCCCCCGAAGTCCGCTCCAACCACCCGATCGCCATCACGGTCCACGGCGGCGGCTGGTTCGCAGGTCGGCTCGACTCGATGGGCCAACTCGCGGACGGACTGGCGGCCCGCGGCTTCGTCGTCTTCAACGCCACCTACCGCACGATCGCCCAGGGCGGCTCCTTCCCGTCGACGGTGGAGGACGTGGCGTGCGCCGTCGCCTACGCCCGCGACCGAGCTCTCGATTATTCGACGACGGCCAACCATTTCACGCTGATCGGCCACTCGGCAGGGGCGCATCTCACATCACTGGTTGCGTTCTCGCCGACCACCTTCGGAGGCGAATGTGAAGGGGCGGACGTCCCCGTCGATGCATGGGTCGGACTGGCCGGCTCGTACAACACCGATCTCTACGCCTTCCTGCTGCAACCGTTCTTCGGCACTGCGTTCGCCGAGGACCCCGAACCGTGGCGGGCCGGCAACCCCTACACCTATGTCGAGTCGATCCCCCCGGACGTCGACCTCTTGTTCATCCATGGAGATGCGGACGAACTCGTGCCGGTGTCGATGACCGAGGACCTCTATCTGGCCGCCGAACAAGCGGGCGCCTCCGCCACGTTGAAGATCGTCTCCAACGCCGGGCACGGCGAGGTGACCAGCTCGCGTCTCGTGGGCGACTTGATCGCCGAACTCGTCGCCGGCGATCAGTAGCCCGAGAACGAACGGACTTGCCGCCTCGGTCCGTATCTCGGATAGTTGCCTGCCAGTTCCAACAGCCTGACCACTCTGCCCCGATGCGGTCGAAACGCTTCGAGCAACTCGACCATGACTTCGTCGGTCCCCCGCGGTTGTCCGGTCAGATGCCAAGCCACCAGGTGCTTGAGGTGGAAGTCGCCCACGCTGAGCGCGTCCGCATCCCCGTGCGAGAC
This sequence comes from Acidimicrobiia bacterium, assembly GCA_040902855.1. Lineage (GTDB taxonomy): Bacteria > Actinomycetota > Acidimicrobiia > Spongiisociales > ZC4RG35 > DATHWB01. The sequence continues at coordinate 19,427 of JBBDWN010000096.1, forward strand.
CGCCACAGTTTCCGCCACGGTCCAGCCGCCGACCCCGGTATACCGGCGGAGGAACACGCCGGTCTGTGCGGGAGTTGCGGCCGCCAGCCTGTCGATGGGGACCGCGTCGATGGCCAGCCTACGAACGGTGTCCGCTCGCCGCTTTTCGATCCCCAGATCGTGATAGGCGTGATACGGGGCCGCGGCCAGCCGATCGGGATCGGGCGGAAGCATCAGACCCTCGAACGGACCTGGTGCGGGATGCGAGAATCGCACCGAGAGTCCCCTGAGCCCAGCGACCGCCTCCTTCCCCGTCACCTTCTGAGCCAAGACGGCCGCCACTGCCGACTCGAACACGAGTCCTGTCCGAGCGAATCGGACCCCCAGGTGGCGCCGGTGAAGATCGGCGATGAGCGGATGCTCGGGGACGAAGGACTCAGGGTCGTCACCGAGTCCGACCCAACCCTCGAGTCGGTCGAGGATCCACGCGGCCCCTTCGCCCCAGGCCTCGCCGCGGATCCCGGTGTCATCCCGACTGACCTGGAGTGTGACGGGACCCTCCGGCGTGCGGGCCGGCCGCACCCAACCACTCGACAGCCACCGGCCCCACGAAAACGTGATCGGCCGCAGGGTGGCACGCAGGTTGAGCCGGCCGGTGAAGGGCAACAATCGAGTGGGCACGCGGTCCTCTTGGATCTGCCGAACCTAGACGCCCGGCGCAGCTGTCTCCAACACCGGCAACGCGTCCGGGATGTCTCGTTCGATGTTCCGGATCGCCGGCGTCAGCCACGCCACACCGGCAATACACATGACCGCCACCCCGACACACGAGATCAGGAGCGCACTCCCCCGTCCAACCCCGGTGTCCCACACCCGCCCGACGCTGTCCGCCAGGGCGCCGCCCGGCATGAGGAGCGGCTCGAACACACTGTCAGCGACCGGACCCGCAACGACGAACGCGATCGGTGTTGCGATCTGGGAGATCATCCGGCGAGTCGAAAACACCCGTCCCTGGATGGCCGGGGCGATCTTCACCTGCCACAGGGTTTGGCTCGTTCCGTTGACGATCGGGATGACCACCATGAGGAGGACCGACCCACCAACGGCCACGACTGGATCGGGACGGAGACCTGCGATGACGAGGCCGACCCCACCGATCGCCATGAAGAAGAGCATCCCGCGAATTCTCGCCTGTGGACCGCCCCAGGCGCCCATGATCAGCGAGCCCACGACCAGAGCCGCTCCAATCGCGCTCATGGTCACGCCGAGTCCCCCCTCGTTCATGAACGCCAAGAAGACCGGCACCCACAACACGTTGGCGAACGTCAGAACGAAGTTGAGGGCGGCGGCGATGGCCAGGAATCCGAGAAGCCCCCGACGATCCTTGAGGTAGTCGAATCCTTCGATGAACTCCTGCCACACCGACCGGTTGATCTCACCTGCCTCCCTCACGTCGGGGAAGCGCACGACAAGCAGGGTCGCTGCTGCGACCAGGAAGGTGACAAAGTCGACGGCAAGGACCGCCCCCAGTCCGACGGTCAGCAGCAAGCCACCGGCGATGGCGGGGGCGATCAGTGTCCCGACGGCGGGACCGAGTTCACTCAAACCATTGGCGCGACCCAACTGATCTTTGGGCACGATGGTCGGGATGGCGGACCGATACGCAGGCTCCTGAAATGCCGAGGCGGCGGACGAGACAGCCACCACGATCAGGATCTGCCAGTAGATGAGACTCTCGGAGAAGAAGAGGAGCGCCAGCGTGAACGATCCGAGACCGGCGACGCTGTCGGCCGCGAGCATCACCACCCGACGGTTTACGCGATCCACCATCACCCCGGCCGTGGGCGCCAGCACGATGCCAGGCAGATTGACCGCCAACAGCATCACTCCGAGACGGGTGACGGAGCCACTTTCCTGATACACCCAGATGGTCATGGCGAATCCGGTCATCGCCGTCCCCACTTGGGAGACCAACTGACCCACCCACACCGTCCAGAAAGTCCGCATGGACATCGCCCGCCCTCATCTCGATGTCACGATGATGTCAGTTTGATGTCAGCGCGTCAATTCTCTCCCCCTCGCGACTGAGGCTCTGCGAGGGGGGCCGTCCGCGAAGCCGCCAAACCCGTCAGTCAACCTCGCGCGAGAAGAGATCCACGAGTTCGCTGACGCTCACGCCCCCCTCGACGGCTCAAAGCAGCCGCC
>JBBDWN010000097.1:0-21571 GCA_040902855.1 Acidimicrobiia bacterium
GAGACAGCCGAGCGCCAGCGAGGCAGAGGGGGGCCGTCCGCGCAGCCGCCAAACCGTCACACCACCTCACGCGAGAAGTGGTCGACGAGTTCGCTGACGCTCACGCCCCCCCTCGACGACTCAAAGCAGCCGTCGGTCCCCCCAACGGGCTTCGCCCTGGGGGGAGAGAGTGACGAGGTGGGATGTCGGCCCTGGTCGTCCTACACTCTCTCGGATGAAGATTGAAAATGTGGTCGACGAAGTCGGCAACCGTTTTGCAGCCGTCATTGTCTCTGCCCGGCGGGCGCGACAGATCAACGCCTATTTCCACCAGCTCGGCGGCGGAATCGGCCACTACGTGCCCCCTCAGGTGTATTCGCTGAGTCGCAAGCCACTGACCCTGGCCATGGAAGAGATCGCGGCAGGCAAGGTGACCGTGGAGACCGAGGAATCCTGATGCCGCTGGACGGTCGACGGATCGTCGTCGGCGTCAGTGGCGGGATCGCCGCCTACAAGTCGGCCTATCTCGTGCGTCGGCTCCTCGAAAGAGGCGCCGACGTTCGGTGCGTCATGACCCCGGCGGCGACGGAGTTCATCGGGCCAGCGACTCTCGCCGCTCTGTCCGGCCATGCCGTCGTGACGTCACTGACCGGTCATCCGGGCTCGGTGTCACCGCACACCGATCTCGCCCGTTGGGCCGATCTGATCGTGGTGGCACCGGCAACGACCGCCACCATCGCCCGTCTGGCGACGGGTCTCAGTGAAGATCCGGTGTCGGCGACTGTGGTGGCCGCCCATTCGCCTGTGATGATCGCTCCGGCGATGCACACCGAGATGTGGGAGTACCCAGCCACCAGAAGGAACATCGAGGTGCTCGTCGAGTCAGGCGTCCATGTCGTCGGACCCGCCGAAGGAGATCTGGCAGGGGGTGACGCGGGGACGGGACGCATGGTCGAACCGGACGACATCGTTTCGGCCATCGAGGCCCTCTTCTCGGGTCCGCTCGACGGTCTGACGGTCCTCGTGACCGCCGGTGGCACGCGTGAGGCGATCGATCCGGTGCGGTACATCGGGAATCGATCCTCGGGGAAGATGGGTCATGAGATCGCAGCCGAAGCCTTCCGGCGAGGGGCGAAGGTCGTCCTCGTCACCGCAAGTCCGCTGCCCACGATCGCAGGCATCGACCGGAGACAGGTCGAGTCTGCCCAGGAGATGCAGGACGCCGTCGACACGGTCCAGGCTGACATCGCCGTGATGGCAGCCGCGGTCGCCGACTTCCGACCTGCGGACGCTGCAGAGTCGAAGCTCGCTCGCACCGACGGGCCTCCGGAGATCTTGCTCGAACCCACCCCCGACATCCTGATGTCAGTTGTCGCACGTCACGATCGGCCGTTCGTCGTCGGCTTCGCCGCCGAGACCGGATCACTCGATCGTGCGGTCGAAAAAGCCCGTCGGAAGGGCGTGGACCTGCTTGTCGCCAACGACGTCACCGAGCCCGGTTCGGGTTTCGCCGTCGACACGAACCGCGTTTCGATCATCCATGCCGATGGAACAGTCGACGGTTGGGAACAGATGACGAAGGCCGATGTCGCCCGGCGTCTCTGGGACCTGATCGTGTCAGTCCGCGTGCCGCATTCCGTGTCGTGACAGGTTCGGAGGTCGCGCTGGGTATGCAGGTCTAGGCTCGTCTGTCCAATGGAACCCATGTCCGGGCGCACCCGGTTCTTCAGCTCCGAGTCGGTGACCGAAGGTCATCCTGACAAGGTGTCCGACGCCATCTCGGACGGTGTACTCGACGCTGCCCTCACCGATGATCCGATGTCGCGGGTCGCATGCGAGACGCTGGTGACGAAGGGGATCGCCATTGTCGCCGGTGAGATCACGACCAGTTCGACGCTCGATATCGACACTCTCGTCCGGTCTGTGATCCGTGAGATCGGATATGACGGATTCGATCCCGACTTCGCCGCGGACACCATCACGGTCGAGAATCGGCTTCACCGTCAGAGCCCTGACATCGCAGAGGGCGTCACCGGTTCGTTGGAGAAGAGAATGGGGAGCGAAGACGAATGGGACTCGCTCGGGGCGGGCGACCAGGGGATCATGTTCGGGTTCGCCTGCGACGAGACACCCGAGCTGATGCCCCTCCCCATCCAGCTCGCCCACCGGGTGGCCGAGCGGTTGAGTGAGGTGAGGCGTCTCGGGACGCTCGACTACCTCCGACCGGATGGCAAGACCCAGGTCAGCGTGCGCTACGAAGGCGACCGACCCGTGGCCGTCACCGGCCTCCTCATCTCGGCCCACCACGCCCCGGAGGTCACACTCGAGCAGTTGGCTGGCGACCTCGAATCGGCAGTCGCGAGACCGGTGTTGGAGGCTCACTTCGAGGGCGCGTCGGTGCCTTTGTTGGTCAACCCGTCTGGCCGCTTCGAGATTGGCGGGCCGGTTGCCGACACGGGACTGACCGGCCGCAAGATCATCGTCGACACCTACGGCGGCTACGCCCGCCATGGTGGGGGGGCGTTCTCGGGCAAGGACGCCACCAAGGTGGATCGTTCAGCAGCGTACGCGGCCCGGCACGCGGCGAAGAACGTCGTGGCGGCGGGACTCGCCCGACGGTGCGAAGTGCAATTGGCCTACGCAATCGGTCAAGCCCGGCCTTTTTCGATCCATGTCGAGACCTTTGGCACAGAAAATGTCGCTCCGGAGCGGGTCGAAGCGGCATTGGACGAGGTCTTCGACTTCCGCCCCGCCGCGATCATCGCCCGGCTCGGGCTTCGCCAGCCGATCTTCCGGCACACCACTGCCTACGGACATTTCGGGAGAGCCGACTTTCCGTGGGAGCGGACCGACCGAACCGCCGAGTTGGCGGAGGCGGCGGGACTCTGACCGAGCGCCGGGCGCTCGTCGTTCCGGCCGTTCCGTCGTTCTCGGTGGACGGGGGTTTCCGATACGCGATCCCTGAAGCGCTCGCCGCCACGATCGAACTCGGCACAGTCGTGCGGGTTCCTCTGGCGGGACGGCGGGTGCGGGGATTCGTCGTGGCGCTCGAGGATGGCGCTGACGGAGACACGCTGAAACCGGTGGCGGCCGTGTCGGGCGATCGTTCGGTATTCGACGAACCGCTCCTCGAATCGCTGCGATGGGCGTCACATCATTACGTCAGTCCTTTGTCGACGATGTTGGAACGTGCCGCCCCGCCGAACAATCCGCGCCGACACCCGTCGAGGCTTCTCCCGCCTCCAGCGGTGGCGGGTGACGCCTTGAGCGGCGTGGTGGAGGCGGCGATCGGGGGCCGGCGAGTGCCCCCGACAGTGTTGCTCGCCTCCCATCCTCCGACTGCCCTCCTGGCGGCGACCGCCGGCGCCTTGCTGAGTCACGGGTTGTCGACGATGGTGATCGCTGCGACGACGCGGGAAGCCGAGGAGCTCTTCGAAGTCTTTTCTGCGGTCCTTCCAGGGCACTGCGTGATCGCCCACGGGGACATGGGAGATCGAGCGATCACCGGCGCGTGGAGTCGCGCGACCATGCCGTGCGTGCTCGTCGGGACGCCCAGGGTGGCCTGCTGGCCTGTTGCAAGGCTCGGCTCGGCCATCGTCATCGAGGAGGGCCGACGTGCGATGAAGGATCGGCAAACTCCCACCGTCCATGTTCGTGAGATCCTCCGTCGGCGGGGACAACGCGAACGGTTCGGTCTCACCGTTGTCGGGCCGACGCCGACAACCGAGATCTTGGCGACAGGGCCCACGGTCATCAGGTCGGGTGGCCGGATGTGGAGTTCGGTCGAGGTGGTCGACCTTCGCAAAGAGAGCACCGGTGGTTCGATCTTCAGCGAACCGGTGCGAATGGCTCTCGCCGCTGTCACCCGGCGGGGTGGCAGGTCGTTCGTCTTCGGACATCGGAAGGGGTATGCGGCGGCAACGCGCTGTGTCGCCTGCCGCACGGTGCGACGATGCCCGGGGTGCGGGTCCCGACCTGATCCGGGGGAGCGTTGCACCCGGTGCGGGCTTGAACTCGGCCCGTGCGTCGACTGTGGTGGAACCAGGTTCGAAGCCCTCGGTGCCGGCGTCGGCAGAGTGGTCGCCGAAGCCGGTCGCATCGTCGGATCGGATTTCGTCGTGCCCGCGCCTGAGAGTGGGCTCGTGGTCGTCGGGACCGAGCGCGACGTACTCGGGCTGGGCGATTTGGATCTCGTGGTGGTGCCGGATTTCGACGGTCTCCTGCACGGCACGAACTACCGGTCGGCAGAGGACGCACTCCGGCTGGGGGCTCGGCTGGCGGGGCTGGTGGGCAGAGGGTCGGGGCGGCGGATGATGCTTCAGACATCCGAGCCGGATCACCCGGCCGTCAGGGGTCTGGTGAAGTCGGATCCGCTCTCGGCGCTCGAATTCGAGCTCGAGACCAGACGGGTCATGGGGTATCCGCCGTCCGGGGAGCTCGCCGTCGTCGAGGTCGGCGGTGGTTCACCTCCCGATCTGGCCCCGCTTCTGGAACACTGCGACGTCCTCGGCCCGGCGCCGCGTCGTGAGGGGACGCGTTGGCTCCTCCAGGGCAGCGACCTCGGTCGGGCGAAGACCGCGTTGCGTCCGATGGTGCAGCGCTGGCGTGATTCAGGCCTCCGGGTCCGGATCGACGTCGACCCGATCGACCTCTGATACCGTCACCGCACGCATGGCGATCTTTCCTATCCGCACCTACGGCGATCCGGTGTTGCGGACCCCGACGACTCCTGTGCAGGTTGTCGACGACAGCGTCCGGAAACTGGTGGCCGATCTGATCGAAACGATGTATGACGCGCCGGGCGTCGGTCTCGCCGCCAATCAGATCGGTGTTTCCCGTCGAGTCGCCGTCTTCGATGCCCATGACGGTGAAGGGCCGCGTGCCCTCATCAACCCGGTGATCGTCGAGACGGACGGCGAGTTGGAGTTCGAAGAGGGCTGCCTCTCGGTTCCGGGGCACTATTGGCCCATCCTCCGCCCCGAATATGCGAGGGTCCGGTCGCTCGACCTGGAGGGAAACGAGGTGGAGTACGAGGGGATCGACCTGATGGGCCGGGTGCTCCAGCACGAGATCGGTCATCTCGACGGTGGCCTCCTCATCGATCACATGCCGAAGCGGGCGCGAAAGAAGGCGTTGAAGGAGCTGCGGGAGGAGCTGCTCCCGCCGCAGTCCGGCCTGTGAAGGCCGTCTTCCTCGGGACGCCTGAAGCAGCGGTACCGGCGCTCACGGCTCTCTCGCAGACCGCCACCGTGGAAGTGGTCGTCACTCGTCCGGATCGCCCGCGGGGACGGTCGGGGCGGCCGCAACCGTCCGCCGTCAAGGTCGCGGCCGAGAGCATGGGTCTCCGGGTCGCCCAGCCGGAGACCAGTTCCGAACTCAAGGATGTGTTGGACACCGTCGGCGGTTTCGACATCGCGCTGGTCGTCGCCTTTGGGATGCTCATCAGTCCGTCCGCGCTGGCACTCGCGCCGAACAGGTTCGTCAATCTCCACTTTTCGATCCTGCCGCGCTGGCGGGGAGCTGCCCCGGTCCAGCGGGCACTTTTGGCGGGCGACGAGAGGACCGGTGTCACCCTGATGCGGATGAACGAGGGTCTTGATACGGGGCCGAGTCTCGTCACGGTGTCCACCGCGATCGCTCCCGCCGATGACGCCGAGTCGCTCACCGCACGACTCGCCCAGATCGGAGCGGTGATCGTGGGAAAGTCGCTCGGATCGATCGGAGGACTCGTCGCCGTTCCCCAGGATCCGGATCGTGCGACGATTGCTCCCAAGATCCGCACCGACGAACGTTGGGTCGATCTCGCCGGAACCCCAGCCTCGGTGTTGGCCGCCGTGCGAGGGCTCTCACCATGGCCCGGCGCATGGGTTCGGCACCCCACCGGGGGAGTGAGGATCATCGAGGCGGAGGACGCCGGATCGCAGATACCGTCCGGGGACCTCCAGCTTGGGCCTGACGGACTCGTGCTCGGTCTCGGCGCCGGGGCAGTGCGCCTGGTTCGCGTTCAACCGGAGGGCAAACGGCCGATGGGTGCCGCCGACTGGGCGCGCGGTCTTCGAGGCGATCTCGGCCGGATGACATGACGGTGACCGCAGACAGGGTCGCGGCGTCGGTCGCGGTCGGCAGGGTCATTCGGTCGGGAGCCTGGTCGAATGTGGTCAGCCGGATCGAAGCAGAGTCCGCCGGGGCTGACGTTTCCACCGTCCAGGGCCTCGTGTTCGGCGTCCTCAGGAACCGCCCCCTCATCGACGACGCGATCGCGTCCCACGCGTCCAGGCCTGTCGAGAAGATCGATGACCGAGTGCTCGACCTCTTGCGGGTGGCGACGGCCGAACTCATGGCCGATCGGACCCCGATGCCGCTCGTCGTCGACGGACTCGTCCATGCCGTCCGCCAGGTCTCACCGCGGGCGGCCGGTTTTGCGAACGCCGTCATGCGGCGGATGAGCGAAAACGTCCCGCGAGCAGAGACGCTCGCCGACATCGGTATCCCTGAGTTCGTCGATTCGGCCATGCGTCACGTCCTCGACCCGGCGGATGTCGATGCGTTCTGGCTCGCGTCGCAACAGCCTGCCCCGGTCGGACTCCGGTCCGAACGACAACCGGACGGCGCACGGAAGGTCGACGGGATTCCGGGAGCGTGGCTGTGGGAAGAAGGAGCCCCACCTGAAGGCGCGCTGGTCCAGGACCCGGCATCGGTGGCCGTGGTGAATGCTGTGGCACTGGCATCCGGTGGGAGCGCGCTCGACATCGCCGCTGCCCCGGGGGGCAAGACTCAGCACCTCGTCGACCAGGCGGGCGGGACCGGCCGCGTGATCGGGATGGATATCCACCCCCGGCGAGTGCGGGACGCCGCCCTACGCGTGCCAGAGGCCATCTGGGTGGTGGGTGACGGACGTTCCGCCCCATTCGCCGAGTCCACTTTCGATGCGGTGCTGGTCGACGCCCCGTGCACCGGGCTCGGAACCTTGCGACGGCGTCCGGAGATTCGCGACCGAGTGAGCGAGTCGGGTATGGCACAACTCGCGGCGATCCAGCGTTCCCTGCTCGACGAAGCCCTCAGACTCGTGCGTCCGGGAGGCCGAGTCGTGTACTCGGTGTGCACGGTCACCCCCGCCGAGACAATCGACGTGGTGTCAGGTCTGGGCGGAGTGCCGCCGAGTGGACTCCCCGGCGTGCCATACGGTGACGGCTGGTTGATGGGCCCGCAGCTCGGTCCCACAGACGGCATGTTCGTCACGGTGTTCTCGCGATGAGCGGCGGCCGTCGGTGGGAGCAGCGGGGTCGGTAGACTCGTCGCCGTGGTGGACATCAAGATCGCACCGTCGTTGCTCGCGGCGGATTTCAGTCGCCTCGCATCTGAAGTCGCCTCACTCGGTTCGGCCGCCGATCTCCTTCACCTCGATGTCATGGACGGCCACTTCGTTCCCAACCTGACGTTCGGAATGCCGGTGATCGCCGCCCTCCGTCCCCACACCGATCTGCGCTTCGACTGCCACCTCATGACGACGAACCCGGCCGACTATCTCCCCGAGCTCGCGGAAGCCGGCGCCGACATCGTGACCGTCCATCTCGAGGCCCTTCCAGACCCCCGTCCGGCCGCCGCCCTGGCAGAGCGGCTCGGACTCGGCTTCGGGGTCGTGGTGTCACCGCCAACACCGTGGGAGGCGATGGTCCCATTCATCGAGATGTGCGAAATGGTGCTGGTGATGTCTGTTCACCCTGGGTTCGGCGGGCAGTCGTTCATCCCTGAGGTGCTCGAGAAGGTGGAGGCGCTGCGAAAAGTCGTTGACTCGCAGGGCTTTGCGACCGATATCCAAATTGACGGTGGCATTTCAACCGCCACCGCTCGTTCGGCGCGGAACGCCGGAGCGAACGTGTTCGTTGCGGGCACTGCGGTGTTCGGACAATCTGACCGACGAAAGGCGATCGAAGACTTGCGACGGGTGATCTCGAATGACTGAACGTGCACTTGTTGTCGACGACGACGACACCATCGTGCACGTCGTTCGCATCAATCTCGAACTCGAAGGCTTCGAGGTGGATACCGCCGGCGACGGCCAGGAGGGACTCGAACGCGCGATCGCCAACCCGCCTGACATCGTCATTCTCGACATCATGATGCCTCACATGGACGGGTTGACCGTCCTCCGCAAGATGCGGGCCCAGCCTTCGCTGGCGTCGACATCCATCGTTCTTCTCACTGCCAGAGGATTGACCGAGGACCGGGTGAACGGGTTGGACCTCGGTGCGGACGACTACATCACGAAACCGTTTGACGTCGTGGAACTGGTCGCCAGGGTCAAGGCCGTGTTGCGACGGACGAAGACAGCGAGGGACACCTCGCCGCTCACCGGTCTGCCTGGGAACTTCTCGATCGGCGCCGAGATCGAACGGAGAATCGCCACCGATCGGACCTTCGCCCTCGTCTACTGCGACCTCGACAACTTCAAGGCGTACAACGACCATTACGGGTTCCTGCGAGGCGACCAGGTGATCCAGTTCTCGGCCGACGTGCTCCGGCAGGCGCTCGCAGATACGGGTGACGACGAGGGCTTCGTCGGCCATATCGGCGGCGATGACTTCGTGGCGATCACCGAAGCCGATGTCGCCGAGGCGTTCTGCAAGTCGGTCATCGACCGGTTCGATGACGGGGTCCTCGACTACTACGACACCGCTGACGCACTCAGGGGCTACATCGAGGTCACCGACCGTCGCGGGGAGCGATATGCGTTCCCGGTCGTGGCGATGTCGATGGGTGTCGTTACGAACCTGACAAGACCGATCACCACCCAGTGGGAAGCCTCGGCGGTGGCCGTAGAGATGAAAGAGTTCGCCAAGAAGCAGGCGGGCTCGGCGTATCGGATCGATCGACGGACGTCGTGACTCCAGGCGGGTTCGGCGTCCCGATGCGCCATGCGATCTCCGTTGCCTGCCGCTTTCACCCCCATCCCAACCCGCGGGTGGGTGCCGTTCTCCTGAGCGCCGCAGGTGACATCATCGCCGAGGCCGGTCACACGGGACCGGGCAACCCGCATGCCGAGCGGATGCTTCTCGACGCGGTGTCCTCCATACCAGACGACGCCGTGCTGGTCGTGACACTCGAACCGTGCGCCCACACCGGGCGGACGCCACCGTGCGCAGACGCGGTCGTCGCTTCCGGTGTCCGGACCGTCGTCGTGGGGTCGGTCGACCCGGATCCGCGCGTCGCCGGGAGGGGAATCGCTCGACTCCGCGAGGCGGGGATCGAAGTGATCGTCGGGGTCGAGAGTGAAGCGGTCGAGGAGGCGGATCCGGGGTATTTTCATCATCGCCGGACAGGGCGCCCGATGGTGACCCTCAAACAGGCCACCACGCTCGACGGGCAGCTGGCGGCAGCCGACGGGACTTCCCAGTGGATCACGGGCCCCGAGGCCAGACGGAACGCCCACCGCCTCCGCGCCGCCCACGACGCAGTTCTCGTAGGTGCCGGCACCGTACGGTCGGACGACCCCCGCCTCGACGTGCGCCTCGACGGTTTCGACGGTCCCCAGCCGGTGCCCGTCATCGTCGCCGGGTCCCGTCCGCTCCCTCCAGATCTGCGTCTGTGGAATCGTGATCCGATCGTCCTGGCGTCCGCAGAGCTCATGGTGGACGGCGTGGACGTCATCCGGGCGGGGACGGGGGGAGTCGTCGATCTCGATGCAGCCCTCCGCCAACTGCCCGACCGCGGCATCCTGTCGGTGCTGGTCGAAGGGGGAGCGGGGGTTGCGGCCGGGCTGTGGAATGCCGGGCTGATCGACCGGGGAGTGCACTATTTCGGCGCCAAAGTCGCGGGAGGGACGGGAAGGGGAGCGTTCGACCGTGTGTTCACCACCCTGGGCGAAGCCGTCGACGTCGAGATCACTTCTGTCTTTCGGTTGGGGGCGGATCTCCGGGTCGACTGGCGCCGCGCGACCCGCTCGTAGAATCGAACCCGGCAAACGGAGAGGAACCATGTTCACGGGCATCGTCGAAGCGATGGGTGTCGTCGTCGACGTCACCGGAGCTGATGGTGACCGTCGGTTCGTGATCGAGGCTCCGCGCCTGACCGAGGGGTTGCGGATCGGCGATTCGATTTCCGTGCAAGGGGCATGTCTGACTGCCACGACGGTCTCAGACACCCGGTTTGGCGTCGATCTGGTGGCCGAGACCCTCAGCCGCACCACACTTGGGTCGGTCCAGAGCGGCGAGCTGGTGAATCTCGAACGCGCCATGTCCGCCGACGGACGGTTCGGAGGCCACATCGTTCAGGGCCATGTCGACGACGTCGGCACGGTTCGGCGGATCACCGCTGCGGGGGGAGGGCGCCGCATCGAGATCTCCTGTCCCGTTTCCATCCTTCGCTATGTGGTCGAAAAGGGTTCGATCACGGTGAACGGCGTGTCTTTGACAGTGGCTTCTGTCGACTTGGACGGCTTCGAAGTGGCGCTCATCCCGCATACGCTCGAGGTCACGACGTTGGGACAATTGTCGGAGTCGGCGCCGGTCAATCTGGAAGTCGATATCCTCGCGAAATACGTCGAGCGGTTGATGGAGTCGAGAAACTGATGTTCGCCAAACCCGAAGAGCTGATCGCCGCATTTGCTCGCGGCGACATGGTGATCATGGTCGATGACGCCGACCGCGAGAACGAAGGCGACCTGATCGTCGCAGCCGACCGGATCACCGAGGCCCAGATGGCCTTCATGATTCGTCACACGAGCGGCATCGTGTGCATTCCGATGGAGGGCTCGCGGCTCGACGAACTCGAACTGCCGCTGATGGTTCACCACAACACAGAGTCCCACCGCACGGCATTCACCGACTCGGTCGATGCTCGCGGTGTGACCTCGACAGGGATTTCCGCCTATGACCGGACGCGCACGGTCGAGGCCATGCTCGCCCCGAAGACTCGTCCCGGTGACTTGGCCAGACCCGGTCACATGTATCCGTTGCGTTACGCCGAGGGCGGCGTGTTGAAGCGGGCAGGGCACACCGAGGCGGGCGTCGACCTCGCCCGCCTCGCAGGCAGGTACCCGGCCGCAGTGCTCTCCGAGCTGATGAACGACGACGGGTCGGTCGCCCGCCTGCCCGAGCTCGAACGGTTCGCCAAGGAACACGACCTCCTGCTGGGAACGATCGCCGACCTCATCGCCTACCGCCGCCAGCGTGAGGAACGGCCGTTCCGCAAGCTGATCGAAGCAGTCGTACCGACCAAGTACGGCGAGTTCCGGGCTGTGGGTTATCGCTCCGAAGTCGACAGCCGAGAGCACGTCGCGTTCGTGATGGGCGAGATCGCCGACGGTGAAGAGATCCTCACCAGGGTTCACAGCGAGTGCCTGACCGGTGACGTGTTCGGCAGTCTGCGTTGCGATTGCGGAAAGCAGCTCGACCGGGCGCTGCAGCTCGTGGCCGCCGAAGGGCGCGGAGTGGTCCTCTACATCCGGGGTCACGAGGGCAGGGGTATCGGTCTGTTCGCCAAGCTCGAGGCATACAACCTCCAGGACGACGGTTTCGACACGGTGCAGGCGAACCAGGAGTTGGGGCTCCCCGTGGATGCGCGCGACTATGGGATCGGCGCCCAGATCCTCTACGACATCGGCGTACGGTCCATGCGGCTGCTCACCAACAACCCCACCAAGCGGGCCGGTATCGAAGGCTATGGCCTCACCATCTCCGAGCGTGTGCCCCTGATGACCGACGTGACCGATCACAACCGCGCCTACCTGAGGGCGAAAGCCGAGAAGATGGGCCACATCTTCGAGGATGGGGAGTGACCGTCGGGGACCGGCGGGTGCCGAACAGGATCGGGCTGGCCGTGTCATCTTTCAATGCCCCGATCACCGGACCGATGCGAGACGCAGCGCACACCGTGCTGTCCGAAGCCGGTGTCGCCGAGATCCCGATCTTCGAGGTCCTCGGTGCGCTTGAACTTCCGGTCGCTGCGCTGGCGTTGATCGAACGAGGCGGATGCGCCGGGGTGGTTGCGATCGGGGCGGTGATCAAGGGCGAGACCGACCACTACACCTACGTCGCGGGAGAGGCGACACGCGGCATCGGTGAGGTGGCCCTTCGCACGGGGCGACCGGTCGGCAATGCGCTCCTCACGGTTCGCGAGTACGACCACGCATTCGAGCGATCCCGCCCAGGACCGGGCAACAAGGCCGCCGAGGCCGCACAGGCGGTGCTGGCGGTGTGCCGGGGTATCGCATCGTTGTGACGACTGGCCTGTTCGGACCGAATTCGATTACGATGCTCGGCACAACCGAGTATCAAGCGGAAGCTGCTGCTTCCCGCCTGGCCGCCGATGGCGAGCCGAGGCCCATCCTTCAGGGGGTCCGACCGTTCCGAACGAGCGGTCGAGCCTGTATGAACGACGAACGACTCCGAGCAGCACCCCGTGTGCTGCTCTTTACGTTGAGCAACGAAGACAAGGAGAGTGTGAGATCGCTGAACTGCGCGTGAACGGCTACATCCGGGCCCCAGAGGTCCGGGTGGTGGCTCCCGACGGATCGCAAGTCGGGGTGAAGAAACTGTCCGAGGCACTATGGCTGGCCGAACAACTCGACCTCGACCTCGTCGAAGTCGCACCAACTGCCCGCCCACCCGTGTGCAAGATCATGGACTACGGCAAGTTCAAGTACGAGCAATCGGTCCGCGACCGTGAAGCCCGCAAGAAGCAGACCCGTACAGTGATCAAGGAGACGCGATTGACTCCTCGGATCGCCGATCACGACTTCGACATGCAGGCCCGACGAACCGCCGAATGGCTGTCCGAAGGCGACAAGGTCAAGGTGACCGTGCGCTTTCGGGGTCGGGAGCGGGAACGTCCCGAGTTCGGACGAGAGGTGTTGGATCGACTGGTCGCCACGATCGGTGATCGTGGCATCGTCGAACAGCCTGCATCCCTCGAAGGCCGCAACATGAGCATGACGCTGGCTCCCAACCGCAAGTACCGGGAGCCCAGCATCGAGACAGACAGCGACGACCACTCGAACGAAGAAGAGTGAGGAGGACGGAATGCCGAAGATGAAAACGCATCGCGGCGCCGCCAAGCGCATCAAGGTGACCGGAACGGGCCGCCTTCGACGCAAGCAGGCAGGCAAGGGGCACCTTCGCCTGGCCAAGGGTCAGGACCGCTTCCGCCGTCTCGGCGGGGAGACTGACCTGGCACCCGGGGACGCCAAAGTCATCAAGAAGATGCTGGGTAAGTGACATGGCCAGGGTGAAGAGAGCCGTCCACGGCAAGAAGAACCACAAGAAGGTCCTGGACCGGGCCAAGGGATACAAGGGAGCCAGGAGCCGCCGCTTCAAGACTGCCAACGAGCAAGTCATGCATGCGATGCAGGACTCCTACCGCGATCGGCGCGCCCGCAAGGGCGAGTTCCGCAAACTCTGGATCCAGCGCATCAATGCCGCCGCCAGGCAGAACGGCACGACCTACAGCCAGCTCATCGCCGGCCTCAAGGCGGCCGAGATCGAGATCGATCGCAAGATGCTGGCGGACCTCGCCGTCAACGATCCGCAGGCGTTCAGCCAGCTGGTCGAGACCGTCAACAGCAACTGACCGACGTGGAGCCGGTCCGCTCGACTCGCAATCCGCGGGTCGCCGAAGCGGTCCGGCTTCATCGCGTCAAAGAGCGCAAGCAACTCGGGCTCACCCTCATCGAGGGACCGAATCTCCTCGCGGAGGCGCGGGCGGGTGGCGCCGACATCGTCCGTGTGTTCGGGATCGGTCCATCGGACGACGACCCGGCCTGGGTCGAAGTGACTCGTGAGGTGCTCGATCGGTTGGCCGGCACGGAGAATCCGCGCGGACCGGTAGCAGTGATCCGCATACCCCCGACGACGCCGGTGGATCGGGACCATCTGTCGATCGATGTCGGGGACCCGGGAAATGCGGGCACTCTGATTCGAACCGCGGCCGCCTTTTCGCTCGACGTCGTCTTCCGCGCCGGTTCGGTCGATCCATGGGCGCCGAAGGTTCTGCGGGCGGCGGCAGGAGCCCACTTCCGCACGTCGATCGGCGACGCACGACCTGATTTCGGGACGATCGCCACAGTCGCTAGGGGGGGCGTGGCCGCAGATCGCCTCGTCGAGGTCTTGGATCCCGCACGCAACTGGTCGATTCTCGTTGGATCCGAGCCTCAAGGCCTCGCGCCCGAAGAGGTCGAAGAGGCGGATGTGGCGGTGACGATCCCCATGCCCGGAGGGATCGAGAGCCTGAATGCGGCAGTGGCAGGATCGATCGTGGCCTACGAATTCGGGCGCTGGCGGAACTCGGCAGGACCGTCGGTCGAGAGCCGGTAACCTCGCAGGCTCTCATGCAAGAACTCGACAGCGTGGTCGCGTCGGCGCCTCAGAAGATCGCGGCGACGACCGGACTCGAAGAACTCGAAGAACTCGAAGCCGAACTCGTGGGTCGGAGATCGGTGCTCGCGTCCATCCAGAGGGACATCGGCGCTCTCCCCCCCGCCGAACGCCCCGCGGCCGGACAGGCGATCCAGTCCGCCAAGTCGACGCTCACCGACCTGCTCTCAACCCGTCGCGCCATTCTCGAGAGGGAGGCAGCCGACACGCTGCTCGTTGCGGACAGGGCGGATGTCACTCTCGAGCGACTGACCTTGGCCCGGGGCGCGCTTCATCTGATCCAGCAGACGATGGAC
Organism: Acidimicrobiia bacterium; assembly: GCA_040902855.1. GTDB lineage: Bacteria > Actinomycetota > Acidimicrobiia > Spongiisociales > ZC4RG35 > DATHWB01. The sequence continues at coordinate 14,645 of JBBDWN010000097.1, forward strand.
GAGGTGTGCGAGATCTTCATCGGGCTCGGCTACGACGTCGCCGAGGGTCCCGAAGCGGAGACCGGGTGGTACAACTTCGACGCGTTGAACACCCCACTCACGCATCCGGCGAGGGCCGAATCTGACACGATGTACCTCCACTACGAGGTCGCAGACGACGAGTCGCTGCTCCGCACCCAAACGTCGCCGATGCAGGTCCGGTGGATGGAGTCTCACGAACCTCCCGTGCACGTCGTGGTTCCCGGCAAGGTGTTCCGCACCGACACCATCGACGCGTCCCACCTTCCCGTCTTCCATCAGATCGAGGGACTGGCGGTGGACACGGACATCCGTTTCAGCGATCTGAAAGGAACTCTGCTGCATTTCGCCCAGGCCTTCTTCGGCGCATCGACGACGGTGCGATTCCGCCCCCATTTTTTCCCGTTTACCGAGCCGTCGGCCGAACTCGACGTTGCGTGTTTCGTCTGCGACGGCGGTGAGGCCGGCTGCCGGGTCTGCGGCGGGGCGGGTTGGTTGGAGATGCTCGGATGCGGCATGGTCGATCCCAACGTCCTCGAAGCCGTCGGCTACGACTCGACGACGCTGTCCGGCTTCGCCTTCGGGATGGGCGTGGAACGCCTTGCGATGGTTCGCCACGACATCCACAACATCCGCCACTTCATCGAAAACGATATCCGCTTCCTGTCCCAGTTTCCCTCATGAAGATCTCGCTCAACTGGCTGTTGGAGTTCGTCGATCTCCCGACCACAGACCCGCAGGCCTTGGAGGACGCCCTCTGGTCCCTCGGCCACGAGGTCGAGGGCGTGACCAGGCTCGAAGCCGAGTGGAGCGGCGTCACCATCGCCGAAGTGCTGACGGTGAGCGCCCACCCCGACGCCGACAAGGTCCGTCTGTGCACCGTGACGACAGGCGGCGAGCCGATCCAGGTGGTGTGCGGGGCATGGAACTTCGAGCAGGGGGCGATGGTCGCATTCGCAGAACCCGGTGCGGTCCTGGCGGGCGGCTTCGAGATCGGATCTCGCGAGATCCGTGGGGTCACGTCGCACGGGATGATCTGTTCGGAGAAGGAACTCGGGCTCGGTGACGACCACACCGGGATACTCGTGCTGGAGCCCGACGCTCCGGTCGGTTCGGACTTCGCAGAGTGGGTGGCCCTGCCCGACGTGGTGTTCGATCTGTCGATCACGCCCAACCGGCCCGACGCCATGTCCGTCCTCGGCATCGCTCGCGACTTGGCCGCTTTCTACGACCTGGAGCTTCGACTTCCGGCGGCGGACGTCCGCGGCGTGACGGGTACTCCTCGCATCGGCGTGAAGATCGAGGATCCGACTGGCTGCTTCCGCTTCGCCACACGGGAGATGAGCGGTGTCCGGATCGGTCAGTCCCCCTTCTGGATGAGGCATCGGCTGCGGGTCAGCGGCATGCGACCGATCTCGACCGCGGTCGACGTCACCAACTACGTGATGCTGGAGCTCGGCCATCCCCTCCACGCGTTCGACGTCGATCGAATCATTGGCGACGCGCTCACGGTAAGGAGGGCGCAGCCAGGGGAGACGTTGACCACGCTCGACGATATCGAGCGGAGTCTCACCGCCGACGATCTCGTGATCTGCGACGATTCGGGCCCCACCTCGCTGGCTGGGACGATGGGCGGTGCGGCCTCTGAAGTGCATGACGGCTCGACCAACGTTCTTCTGGAAGCCGCCAGTTGGGATCCTCCGACGGTCATGTGGATGTCCCGCCGCCACGGCCTCAGATCGGAGGCGTCAGCCAGATTCGAACGCGGTGTCGACCGTGAGCTTCCGACAGTGGCACTCGCCCGAGCAGCTTTCCTCCTGCAGGAGATCGGCGGGGGAGACGCGCTCGAGGACGGGTCGGATGTCGTTGCAGTGCCGTTCGAACGTCGAGTGATACCGCTCCAGGTCGCGGAGGTGGAACGCATCCTCGGGCCCGGGTTCGGCGACGACCGGGTGGCGACTCTGCTGTCCTCGATCGGTCTCTCTGTCACCGGTGCCGACCCCCTCGTGGTCACGGTTCCCGGGTACCGCCCCGACATCGAGCGTCCCATCGACCTCATCGAGGAGGTGGCACGGCTTCACGGATACGACAGCTTCGACGTGACCGTTCCGACCGGCCGCGGGGGAGGCTGGTCGGAAACACAGCGCCTGACCCGCCGGGTGCGCCAGACACTGGTGGGATTGGGGCTGTCCCAGGCGACCCACCTCAGTTTCATCGGAACAGAGGACCTCGACGCTCTCGGATTCGACACCCACCATGCAGCCCGCAGGGTGGTGATGGTCAAGAACCCGCTCCGCGAAGAGGAGGCGATCCTGCGCACGACGCTGCTCCCCGGCCTGTTGGCCTCGGCCCGGTACAACCTGTCCCATGGCGCGGAAGCGATTGCACTGTTCGAGACGGGCAAGGTCTTCTTCGACCGGCCGGACCCGTCCGATCCCCGAATTCCCGACCAGCCGGATCGTGTGGCGTTCGTCATTGTCGGGCCGCTCGGGGGCGAAGAGTTGGACAGCCCGGGTCGGCCGACCGACGTCTACACGGCCACCGCCATCTGGCGGACCCTCGGGCGAGCACTCGAACTCCCCTTCGAGCTGAGGGTGGCGAGTCCTCCCGGGCTGCATCCCGGGAGAGCGGCGGAGGTGATCGTCGACGGCAATCCGGTAGGACTCGTGGGTGAACTCCATCCGTCGGCTGCCAGTCACTACGAGCTCCCGGGCCGCGTCGCGGTGGGAGAGCTGGATCTCGCTCCACTCGTCGCGCCCCGCCCGCCTCACCCCCTCGCGACACCCAGCACATTCCCACCCACCGAGTTCGACCTCGCGTTCGCGTGCAGCCTGGAACTTGCGGCCGGAGAACTCGTGGCAGCCACCAGCAAGGCCGCCGGAGCGCTCGTGGAGTCGGCCCGGGTCTTCGATGAGTACACCGGTCTGGGCGAAGACAAGAAGTCGCTCGCGATTCGCTTCGTGCTCAGAGCGCCGGACCGGACCTTGACCAACGAGGAGGTGGCCCCGGTGCGGCAGGCGATGGTCGCGGCCGCCGCCGGCCTGGGTGCCGAACTGCGCGGTGGATCATGAGCTTCCTGTCGATCGCCGATACGACGAGCGCCGATCTCACGCGGATGCTCGAACTCGGGGCGACCGTGAAGTCCGACCCATCCGGATACCGCACCGCACTGGTGGGCAAGTCCATCGGACTGTTCTTCCAAAAACAGTCGCTCCGAACCTGGGTCAGCTGCGACGTGGCGGCGATCCAGCTGGGGATCCACCCGATCGCCATCCGCAATGAACAGACAGGCCTCGGGGTGCGCGAGACACCAGAGGACGTCGGACGGGTGCTGGAGCGCTATCTCGACCTGCTGGCGATGCGGGTGTTCGATCACAACGACCTGACCGCCATCGATACGGTCACGGACATGCCGCTCGTCAACCTGCTATCCGATCGCGAGCACCCCTGTCAGGCTGTCGCCGATCTCCTCACCCTGGCCGAGCACCGTCCGATCGAAGGGAGCCGGGTCGCCTATCTGGGCGACGGCAACAACGTCTGCCACTCTCTCATCCTCGGTGTCGTCAAGGCGGGGGGCGCTGTCACGGTCGCCACGCCCTCCGGGTACGAACCCGATCCGGCCGTGGTGGAAGCGGCGAGAGCCCACGGCGACGTGGTGCTCACCGATGATCCGCACGAGGCCGCCACAAGTGCAGACGTCGTCTACACCGACGTGTGGGCTTCGATGGGCCAAGAGGAAGAGGCCGCACTGCGCAGACGACATTTCGCCCGCTTTCAGGTCGACGATCGGATCATGGCTGCGGCCGGACCTGACGCCATCTTCATGCACTGCCTTCCGGCCCGTCGCGGCGAGGAAGTCACCGATGCGGTGATGGAGTCAGGACAGTCCCGGGTCTTCGATCAGGCCGAGAACCGATTGCATGCCTTCAAGGCGGTTCTCCTCCACCTTCTGGGGTGAGGAGTTTTCTGGGCGCTCCGGCGCCGGAGATCGGACCGCGGCTGCTCGGGTGGGTGCTCACCACCACGCTCGAAGGGGCAGAGGTCTCGGTCGTCATCACCGAAGTCGAGGCCTACACGTCGTCTGACCCTGCCAGCCACTCGTATTCGGGCCGCACCGCACGGAACGCCTCGATGTTCGGGCCGCCCGGAACCCTCTATGTCTACCGTTCATACGGGATCCATTGGTGCATGAACGTCGTGACCGGTCCTCCGGGTGAGGCGAGCGCCCTGTTGCTGCGGGCCGGTGTCGTTCGCACCGGTCTTGGGACCGCAATTCGACGGCGCGGCCGTGAGACCCATCTCTCCGACGGTCCCGGCAAGCTCACCCAGGCCCTCGGCATCACCGGTGCCCACGACGGGCTGGATCTTCTCGACCACACGGGACCCGTCGTCCTGAGTCCGGGCCCGCCACTCGATTCGACGGCCACCCCGCGGATCGGAATCAGCAAGGCCATGGATGTTCCGTGGAGGTGGGTGGCGGTCGGGCCGGTATTGTCGTCCGACAGTGAGCTCGATGGATGATCAACTCAGTCGGCTGATGCGCGGCGTCGACGTCGTCCAGCCTCCGACCGCGCTCGCGGAGAAGCTGGCGAAGGGCGACAGGCTCCGGGTCAAGTTGGGGTTGGATCCCACCGCTCCGGCCGTCACGCTGGGCTGGGCCGTCGTGCTTCGAAAGCTCCGGCACTTTCAGGAGCTCGGCCACACCGCGGTCCTCATCGTCGGCGATTTCACCGCCCAGGTCGGGGATCCGAGTGGCAAGAGCGAGACTCGTCGTCGTCTCAGTCGCGACGAGGTGATGGGGTACGCCGAGGCGCTGCTCACCGAATTCCAGAGGGTCTTACGCCCGGAACCACTCGAGATCCGGTACAACTCAGAGTGGCTCGACGCCATCGACATGGCAGGGCTCCTCGAGCTGACGTCGAAGGCGACGGTCGCCCAGATGCTGGAGCGGGGCGACTTCGCCAAACGCTTCGCCACCAACACGCCCATCTCCGTCATGGAATTCCTCTACCCCCTCCTCCAGGGCTACGACTCGGTCGCCGTCGAAGCAGACATCGAATTGGGTGGCTCAGATCAGCTGTGGAATCTGATGATGGGTCGCGAGGTGCAGCGCGGATACGGAATGACTCCGCAAGTAGCGATGACCATGCCGTTGCTCATCGGAACCGACGGCGAGCAAAAGATGTCCCAGAGCCTCGGGAACTACATCGGGGTGGCCGAACCGGCGAACGAACAGTTCGGAAAGACGATGTCGATCCCGGACGAACTCCTGATGCAGTGGTTCGAACTCGCCACGGAAGTGCCCCTGGATGACCTGGAGTCGATCCGGGTCGGCCTCGAGGACGGCTCCCTCCACCCGAACGCCACCAAGAGGCGCCTGGCTCGCGAGATCGTCGGGCTCTACCACAGCCCCGAAGCGGCGATCGAGGCCGAAGCTCACTTCGATTCGATCCACAAACGTCATGAGGTTCCCGACGACATCGACACCTGCGCCGTACCCGACGAAGATCCGGTGTCGCTGCCGGGGCTGATACGGACTGCTGGGCTGGCAGCCAGCGGGGGAGAGGCTCGTCGCCTCATTCAGCAGGGGGCAGTGCGCATCGACGGTGCGGTGGTCGACGAGGTCGAGGTTCCCCGAAACCGTCTTGACGGGGTCGTTCTCCAGGTCGGAAAGCGCCGGTTCGTACGTCTCGAGGTGTGACTCGACTTGCGTGCGGTGGGCGTGGTGGTACTGTTCCGCCTCCGCCGACCACAGGTCGGCTGGTTCGCACGCGACACCGCACTTCTTCACGCGGTGCGGTTTTGGTGCGGAGATCGAGCACCGACTACCATGGTCGGTCGCTTCGCCCCAGCAGGCGAAGGAGCAGCGGCTCCTTGACAACTGGATAGTGTGCCAAAAGTCAGCACGCGCCCGACACACGGGAGGATTTCGGTCCGACCGGGGTGACGGTGCGCGAGCACCAGAAACCTCCGACGGAGTGCATTGCACGCCCGAGGAGGGTTCAGGAGCAAGTAGCGAAAGAGCAATCACATCCTCGTGACCGGCTTCGGTCGGGAACGGGGGTAACACGGATAGCTCACATTGACCGGATTGTCGGAAGGCCAGGTGCTTGCACCGGGCCGGCCACATGAACGTACGATGGAGAGTTTGATCCTGGCTCAGGACGAACGCTGGCGGCGTGCCTAATGCATGCAAGTCGAGCGACGCATCTCGGAGGGGTAACCCACTGGGATGACGGAGCGGCGAACGGGTGAGTAACACGTGACCAACCTGCCTCGAAGTCTGGGATAGCCCGGGGAAACCCGGATTAATACCGGATTCCTTCCTTTTCCCGCATGGGAGAAGGAAGAAAGCTTTAGTGCTTCGAGATGGGGTCGCGGCCTATCAGGTAGTTGGTGGGGTAACGGCCTACCAAGCCATCGACGGGTAGCTGGTCTGAGAGGACGATCAGCCACACTGGAACTGAGACACGGTCCAGACTCCTACGGGAGGCAGCAGTGGGGAATATTGCACAATGGGCGAAAGCCTGATGCAGCAACGCCGCGTGGGGGATGAAGGCCTTCGGGTTGTAAACCCCTTTCAGGAGGGACGAAATTGACGGTACCTCCAAAAGAAGCCCCGGCCAACTACGTGCCAGCAGCCGCGGTAATACGTAGGGGGCGAGCGTTGTCCGGAATCATTGGGCGTAAAGGGCTCGTAGGCGGCTCAGTTAGTCGGCTGTGAAATCCCAGGGCTCAACCCTGGAACTGCAGTCGATACTGCTGTGGCTAGAGTTTGGTAGAGGAGAATGGAATTCCCGGTGTAGCGGTGGAATGCGCAGATATCGGGAGGAACACCAGTAGCGAAGGCGGTTCTCTGGGCCGGTACTGACGCTGAGGAGCGAAAGCGTGGGGAGCAAACAGGATTAG
>JBBDWN010000098.1:0-9469 GCA_040902855.1 Acidimicrobiia bacterium
AGCCGCCTCCACGAACCGCGGGCTGTAGGGGCCCTCCAGGGGCCCCGTGAACCCTGGGTTCGCCGGGCCCTTTTATGCTGGGGGGATGGGGTTCGAGCATGTCGAGATCGAAACCGACGGGGCTGTCGGGTGGCTGTGGCTGAACCGGCCTGAAAAGCACAACGCCCTCTCCGTCGACATGTGGGCAGACATTCCAGATGCGGTGACCGAACTCACAGACGACCACAGGGTCCGCTGCCTCGTCGTGGCCGGGAGGGGACCCTCGTTCACGGTCGGGATCGACCTGGCGATGCTGGGATCGTTCTCGGCCGAGGGCGCGTCCCCGGCGGACACGAATCAACGCACACGCGACCACATCCTTCGGCTGCAGGGGACCATGACCGCCTTCGCCCACGCCCGGGTCCCGGTCATCGCCGCCGTCCACGGCTGGTGTCTCGGCGCCGGCATCGATCTGATCACCGCGTGTGACATCCGGTTCTCGGATCCGACTTCCACGTTCGGGATTCGCGAGACTCCGATGGGCCTCGTGGCAGACGTCGGAACCGTGCAACGTCTTCCGAAGATCATCGGCCCGGGCCACACCGCAGAGCTGTTGTTCACGGGACGGGACTTCGGTCCTGCCGAGGGGGAGCGGATCGGGTTGATCAACCGGGTCGTCGACGACGTCCACGCCCATGCAGGCGCGGTCGCCGCCGAGATCGCCGCCAACTCGCCCCTCGTCGTGCAGGGCGCCAAAGAGGTGCTGCGTCTGCAGGAGGGGATGACCACGGACGCCGCCCTCGAACACATGGCGTTGTGGAACTCCGCCTTCCTGGCATCGAACGACCTGACTGAGGCAATGACGGCGTTCTTCGAGAAGCGGCCACCGGACTTCACGGGCACGTGAACCGGATCGAGGACGTCTGATGCGCGTGACTGTCCTTGGTTCCGGTCAGGACGGTGGGCTCCCGCAAGCCGCCGCTTCGCATCGACTCGATCGCCAAGCACGGATCGGCGAGATTCCCGAACGGACCGGGCCTTCGTTGCTCGTCGAGGACCAGGGCAAGACCCTCCTGTGTGACGTGTCTCCGGACTTCCGCATCCAGTGGTGGAACCGGACACTCCCGCCTGATGCCATCGCCCTCACCCACGCCCACATGGGCCACTACTCCGGACTCGTGCACCTCGGTATTGAGGCGCTCGCGACCTCGGCCGTACCGCTCCACGCCACGGAGCGGATGTGGGGGTTTCTGGCCGCCAATGCACCGTGGAGCGCCCTCATCGACAACAGGCGGCTGATTCCGGCGGTCGACTCCGAGTGGGCGGGAAACCACATCGACCTGATCGAGGTCCCCCACCGGGGCGAATACACCGACACCGTGGCGATCTCGGTCGGCGGGCGGGTCCTGTGGCTGCCCGACATCGACGGCTGGCATCTCTGGCCCGAAGGCAATGACGTCCTCGCATCCCATGAACTGGCGTTCATCGACGGGACCTTCTGGTCAGCCGAAGAGATTCCCGGCCGGGACATCCGGGTGATCCCTCACCCGTTGGTGTCGGAGACCATCGCGAGGTTCGCCGGCCTCTCGACTCGAATCGTGCTGACCCATCTCAACCACACCAACCCCTTGTGCGATCCCGGGTCGGCGGAGAGCGCGCTGGTGCACGAGGCCGGCTTCGAGGTGGCGACCGACGGTTTGGTGTTCGACATCTGAGCGATGCCCGGACATTGGCCCCGGGACAGGCGGTACCCTTGTCTCACGCCGCGAGGAGGACCCGTTGAAAGAATTCACCGCTCCGGGAGAGGTCGCCGTCGACCCCGCCGAGAACCTCACCACCCAGCTCTGGAAGAACGCGGAGTCTCTGCCCGATCACGCCATTGCCGCCTACAGGGTTGGCGACGGTCCATTCCAGGACGTGACGTATTCGGAGTTCGCATCCCAGGTGCGCCGCGCCGCCGCCGGGTTGATGTCTCTCGGACTCGACAAGGGCGACCGCGTCTGCATCTTCTCTCCCACCCGCTATGAGTTCACGGTCCTGGACTACGCCATCTGGACCGCGGGACTCGCCACGGTCACGATCTACGAGACGAGCTCCGCCGAACAGGTCGACTGGATCGTCAGCGACTCCGGTGCGCGAGCCATCATCTGCGCCGGCGACGACCTCAAGAAGACCTACTTGGACGGGGCGGGTGACGGTCACAAGGTCGAGCACATCTTCAGTCTCGACTCGGGCGGGATGGAGTCCCTGAAAGATGCCGGCAAGGAGATCTCGGACGAAGCAGTCATGGAGCGGGCACGCTCGGTGGGTCCGAACGATCTCGCCACTCTCGTGTACACGTCCGGCACGACGGGCCGTCCCAAGGGGTGCATCCTGACCGTCGACAACTTCGTGTGGCTCACCCGTCAGGTCCAGTCCGTCACAGACAAAGTGCTGAATCCGGGTGCCTCGACCCTGATGTTCCTGCCGCTCGCCCACATCTTCGCCCGGGTGATCCAGGTGGCGTCTGTCAACGAGGCAGCCAAGATCAACTATTCCAACGGCGTTCCCGTGCTTCTCGAAGAACTCCAGATGGTCAATCCGACCTGGATGTTCTCGGTGCCCCGAGTCTTCGAAAAGATCTACAACGGTGCCGCACACAAGGCTCACGCAGACGGCAAAGGCAAGATCTTCGACGCGGCGGCCCGCACGGCGATCGCCTTCTCCGAGCAGTCCCAAAACGGCAAGGTGTCGCTCAAGACGAAGGTCCTCCACGGGATCTTCGACAAGCTGGTCTATACGAAGCTGCGCGACGTCTTCGGCGGGCGTTGCCAGTACGCCATTTCGGGCGGGGCAGCGCTCGGTGAGAGGCTCGGGCATTTCTACAGCGGAATCGGAGTGACCGTCCTCGAGGGCTACGGCCTCACCGAAACATCCGCCGGGTCGACGGTGAACCGCCCCGATGCGATCTCGGTGGGTTCGGTGGGGCTTCCGATCCCGGGCGTCAGCCTCCGGATCGCCGACGATGGCGAGGTCCTCATCAAAGGACGCCATGTCTTCGGCGGATACTGGAACAACCAGACCGCCACCGCGGAGTCGATCAAGGACGGGTGGTTCCATTCCGGCGACATCGGCGAACTCGACGACAACGGGTTCTTGCGGATCACCGGCCGCAAGAAGGAGATCATCGTCACCGCCGGCGGCAAGAACGTTGCCCCCGCCGTGCTCGAAGACCGCCTGCGGGCACATCCCCTCATCAGCCAGGCGATGGTGGTGGGCGACAACCAGCCGTTCATCGCCGCTCTAGTCACCATCGACGCCGACGAATTCCCCCGGTGGGCATCCGAGCACGACAAGATGGGGACGCTCGGAGAACTCCTCGACGACGAGGATCTGCAGGCGGCGGTTCAAAAGGCAGTCGATGACGCCAACGGAGCCGTGTCGAAGGCGGAGTCGATTCGGGCGTTCCGGATCCTTCCTGCGGACTTTTCGATCGAGGGAGGCGAGTTGACACCGACCCTCAAGGTGAAGCGCAAGATCGTGGCGGATCTCTACGGATCGGTCATCGACGACATCTACTCGAAGTAGCCGAGCCGGACCGACCAACTGCTGATGGCCGGTCCAGTGGCGCTGCTCGGGAGCGGCGAGTTTCTCCCTCGGATGGAGGAACTCGACCGCCGCCTCCTCGCCGGACGACCCCAACGCGTCGTTCATCTCCCGACCGCAGCCGGACAGGAGAGCGGGCGGCGGCTGCGATATTGGCGCGACCTCGCCCGCAGTCACTTCGAGGACAGGCTCTCGGTCGAGGTCGCGACGCTGGGCGTCCTGGACCCGAATTCTGCCAACGATCCTCGGAATGTGGCAATGCTCGATGGTGCGGGTCTGATCTATCTGTCAGGTGGCAACCCCGGCTACCTGGCCGAGGCGCTCCGCGGCAGCGAAGTTCTCAAACGGATCCGTGAACTCTGTATCGAAGGAACCGCTCTTGCCGGATGCTCCGCCGGGGCCTCGGCACTGACGGCGGTCGCACCTGATGTTCGTTCAGGTGAAGGCAGCGGCATCGGGCTGGGCCTCGTCCCCCGCCTGGCGGTGATTCCTCACTTCGACAGCATGCGGCGGTGGCGACGGGGGATGACCGAGCGCTTCACCGAGAACGTCCCGGAAGGGGTCACCGTGGTCGGTATCGACGAGCACACGGCCATCGTCACGGACGATCTCGTGAACTACGAGGTGTACGGCGTGGGCACGGCCGTCTTGGTGGAAGAAGGTTCCGTCCTCGGGCCAGGTGACCGGTTCGCGATCTGAGGACGGTCAACCCATCCAGCCGAGGCGCCGAACCTGCTTGCCGTGGCTCCGTCCGACGATGTAGGAGGCGACCATTCCGCCGGTCGCCAGTGTGGCGGCCGATCCGAGCGCAATGACCTTCTTGGTGCGACGGGCGAAGATGACGATCGGCCAGCCCCTCTCATAGGCGATGCGCTCCAGTTCACCGTCGGGGTTCACGGCGACCGGGTGGCCGACCGCTTCCAGCATCGGGAGGTCCGAAATCGAGTCCGAATAGGCGTAGGACTTCTCGAGGTCGTACCCGCGTGACTCGGCAAGGGCGCGTATGGCGACCGCCTTGCCGTCGCCATAGACGAACGGGCCTTCCAACTCGGCCGTGTAGTGGCCTTCGACGACCTTGCCCTGCGTTCCGATCGCTCCGTCCATGCCGAGCGCATGCGCCAGCGGTTCGACGATCTTCTGGGGAGAGGCGGAAACGATCCACGTCTCTCGACCGGCATCGTGATGCATGGCGAGCAACTTCTTGGATTCCGGCCTGATGTCGTTCACGAGCTTGGGGAGCATCTCGCGGGCGACCGAGTCGAGTTGGTCGACGCTCACGCCGGCGACCTTGCTCAGGAACTCCGATCGGGCGTTGTCAGATACGTCCTCGCCCTTGTCACCCAGGAGCACGAACATGAATGCGGCCACTCCCCAGCGGGCGATCTCCCGGTTGGTGACCAGGCCCGCCCGCCACGCCTCGACGGCGAACGGAAAGGCAGACGCACCGGAGATCAGAGTGCGGTCCAGGTCGAAGAATGCTGCGGAAGTCATTGTGTGCCAAATGCTAGCAAATGCAAGCGATAACGAGAAGTGTGCAAGCAGTCAGGAGAACAGGTATCGAAGCAGGAGAAAATCGTCGCCGACGATCACGCGATCCAACGACGCCTCCCTCGAACCGCCCTGGCCATGGACGATGCGGGGACCGTCGCCGCGGACCAACAGGGGCGCGATCGTGACACATGCCTCGTCGAGGAGATCGGCGACCTGGGCATTGACCGTCGGTCCGCCCTCCAGCGTGACCCGCTCGACGCCTCTCTCCCGCAGCTCGCCCATCGCCTCACCGAAGTCGACCCGCTCGTCGCCGGCCACGATGACTTCCGCGAAGCGCGCCAGCGCTGCTCGGCGGTCGGCGGGGGAGGCCGCCGACGTGACAATGATCGGCCGGGACTCCATCAGCGAGTCTGTGAGGTCGAACTCGAGGCTGTTCGACACGATCGCAATTCCTGGAGTGGGCGGGAGCCCGATGTCCTGTCGCCAGCTCACCAACTCGTCGGTCAGGCGGACAGCCCGGTACCGCTCGGCTCGGGCCGTCGACGCTCCGACGACGACCAGATCGGCCATCGCCCGCAGCGCCCTGAACACGGCACGATCGGGGGGTCCTCCGAGTCCAGTCGAACCGTCGTCGACCGTGGCTGATCCGTCGAAGGACGAGATCATCCCTAGCGCGATCCACGGTCGCAGACGCTGAGGGGGTCGGGCGTCTCCCAGATACAGGGAGGTGATCTCAGACGGATCGGACATCTCCACCAACACGGTCACGGGAGATCCCACCCCGCTCGCTCGGCCACCCAATCCCACAGCCGGGCACGGCGTTCGGGAGTGTCCGAGCGGCGCGTCCGGTCGAGCTTGTGGATGTCACGCACCCGACGATCCAGCCAGAACTTTCCGGTCTCGGCCACGGGTGGGCCGTCGTCTGCGGCGAGCCAGACCATCGTATCTGCGCCCTGTTTCGGGGAACGGAGGAACGGACCCACCAGACGGTGAAATCCGGGAAGCGAGTCCACCACCCCGGGGGTGTCTGCCCAGCCCGGATGCATCGCATGGAAACGCACCCAGGGTCGATGTTTCGCCCACAGCTCGTTGAGTGTCACCTGTGCGCGCTTGGCGATTGCGTACTGCGTCGGCCCCTTGTACGACTCGGGATCCATCTCGATGCCGCTGACCGTCAGCGGGACCGTGTACATGCCGCCTGAGGACATGGTGACGACCCTGCAGCCCTGGCCCAGGCTGTCGAGCATCAATCCGGTCATGAGGAACGGCCCGACGACGTGGACGGCCATCGTCGTCTCGGTGCCGTCCGGCTGGGTTCGGCGGTCGTTGAAAAGCGAGCCGGCGTTGTGGATGAGCACGTCGACTCTCGCATGCGCGTCAACAATCGAGTGAGCAGCGGTACGAACGGTGTCGAGGACGCCCATGTCCGCGATCACCGTCGAGATGCGGTCGTTCCCGAACTGATGTGTGAGACGCGCGGCCAGCACATCGGCCTTGTCGCGGTTGCGAGCGACCAAGACCAAGGTCGCGCCGAGCCGGGCGAAGGACTCGGCGGCCGCCTCGCCAATACCCGAAGTCGGGCCGGTGATGACCACCGTTCGTCCGCGCAGGTCGTAACTCCACAGCGGCTTCCAGTCGTCGGTCCGCTTGCGCACCGAATACCCGATGCTGCTGAAAGACGTGACGACGGGCGCTTCGATGATCGCGTCGACGACGTCGGCCGGTCTCATTGCAGCCACTCACCCTCGAGCGCTGCCGCCAGCCCCGCGGCGGCTGCATCCCCGATTCGGTCGAAGACTCCCTGGAGCCAGCGGTCGGCGAGAGACAGCGGGAACGGCACGTCGAGGTCAGCCGCGTAGGTGACCAGTGCTCCAGGATCCGCTGGCTCGACACTGATCACGTCAGTCGACGTGAAGGGAGACTTCTTGCCCACGATTGTGTACCCGACCGGGCTGTCGTAGGCGGTGACGACGTATCGAAAGAGAGACTCGCGACCGCCGTTGGATGTGAGAACGTCGTAGACCGCATCCGGCCCGGGGCCGTCGCCCGCCACCTGAGTCACAGAGACCACCCCAGGATCCCAATGTTCAAAGTGCCGGACATCGGACATGAAGGCGAAAGCGTCCTCGACGGACATCGGAGTGTGGACTCGGCATCGGTAGTGGGCCATCGGTACTCCTCGAGATCGTCTGACGAATCGTGCCGCTTCTTCCACGTTGGCGGTAATCGTGGATAGGCACATACCCGTTCAGGTGCCCTCCGAAACCCCCACGCTCTGGCGAAGAGACTCGATCGAAGCGCGCAACAGACGCGACACCTGCATCTGGGAGACGCCCACCCGTTCGGCGATCTGACGCTGGCTGAGATCCTCGAAGTATCGGAGTCGGAGGATCTCTCTGTCACGCTCTCCCAGAGTGGAGACGGCCCGGTCCACCACCGCCCAACTGGCGGCTCGGGACAAGGCGGCATCGACATGTCCGAGCCGATCGGAGATGGAAACGCCTTCCGGTTCGACCCTGGCGTCGATCGAATCGCCTGTGAACGCCTGCGCGGCCCGTCGGGCACGGTCGATCTCGGCAGGTGCCCGCCCCGACTCGGCGGCGATCTCGTCGGCGCTCGGGCTCCGTCCCAGTCGTTGCAGCAGATCCGATTCAACGCCACGCACCTCGAGCACGAGTTCTTGGAGCCCGCGCGGCGGTCGAACAGACCAACCACGATCGCGGAGGTGCTTCTTGAGCGTTCCGGAAATGGTGCGGGATACAAAACGCTCGAACGAGCCCAACGACGGGTCGAAGCGGCCCGCGGCCCGCAGAAGTGCCTCCTGTCCCACCTGATACAGATCGTCGGTTTCCAGACCGGCGTGCCGGTAGCGGGCGATGAACCGCCTCACCAACGGTTCGTAGCGATCGGTCAGCTCTGTGGCCGCCCGCTCATCGAGCGGCATCCGTTCGATGAGGTCGGCGTCATCTGCGTCCTCGAACTCGATTCCAGTGGAGGGGACGACAATCTCGAACCAAGTAGTGAGACGACCTCCCTCGATATCACGACCCCACACCGACGCCCTCGCATCGAGGACGTCGGTGACGACGTCGGGGAGAGCGGGAGGCCGCGCATCCTCAACGGCCGAAGTGACTTCGACGTGGACTGCGCCGGGAGGTCGGTCTGCGGTGACGACGATGCCGTCCCCCGACGACGGGACTCCACCCTCGATCGCGCAGAGGACGAGTTCTGAGGTGATGACCTCCAAGTCGACGGCCGCGCTCCCAGTGAGACCGAATACGACACCGAGCCACGCCCTGACGTGCACCGGGGCTCCCGGACCAGGATCCAACTCGATCTCATGCCATGTCCAGAAGCGGGTCACGATCCCAGTCTGGCCCTCCCGTCGGACAAGGGAAAGGCCGCCACCGAGGGGACGTCCCGGCACCACGGCGATGCCGAAGGCGTCAACCGCCGGTCGGCCGAACGGTCATATCCGCACCTGATAGAAGGCGCTGAAGGGGTTTTCGATCGGAAGCCGGACGAATTGGCCGAACCCCGCCTCCCGACACAAGACTTCGGCGCGTTCCGGTCCCCACGCCGTTCCCAACCCGGCACCTCCGGCCGCCAGGGACTGGGTCATGCAGAACAGGAGACTGACCCCGTACAGCAGGGCGACCCTCGGCTCGATGTTGTCCTGCAGTGAGGCATTCACAGACGGCTCCATCATCAAGAACGTGCCTCCGTCTGCCAGCGCCTCACGGAAACGGGCGACCGCCGCGTCAGGCCGGGCGAGATCGTGGACGACATCGAACGTCGTGATGAGGTCGAACGGTGGGTCGGTCGGAATCTCGTCGGCCGAGAGCACCTCGAAGTTGACATTGGTCAGGCCGGACTCGCGGGCTTGGTCGGCTGCCAGTCCGACGGCACGAGGATCCACGTCGTACCCGAAGAATTCGGAGTTCGGGAAGGCGGTCGCCATCGTCAACACCGCGGTGCCGGCTCCGCAACCGACGTCGGCGACGCGTGCCCCGGCTTCGAGCCGAGCCACGACATCGGGCATGGCTGGGAGCCACCGCCGAGTGAGGAGGATGCGCGTGCTCGGTCCATTCGCCCGATCGACGGCGTGCACCATCCGCTCCGGGAAGGCAGACGCAGGTACGCCGCCGCCCGTCCGGGCGGCACAGGCCACCTCGTCGATGAAGGTGCCCGCCGTCGGAAGCATGTCCAGCCATCCGGCCATCGAGTACGGACTCGAGTCGTCGGCGATCACCGTCGCCCGCTCTGGCGGAAGCACGAATGTCTCGGTTGCCGGGTCGTAATCCAGGACCTGGGCAGCAGCCAGTTGGTGGAGGATCTCCTCGACGTACCTTTCGTCGAGTCCGGCAGCCGCGGCGGCGTCGGCGACGGTCACCCCCGACGAGTCCGCCAGGAC
>JBBDWN010000098.1:9569-11293 GCA_040902855.1 Acidimicrobiia bacterium
GTATCAGCGACGGACGGCGTCGCGACCACCGCCGCATAGGAGCGGAGCATGTCGTGGGGATCCCGGGTCAGAAGGACGTTCACCGTCCGGTCGAGGAACGACGTGTCGAGACCGACGAGGTGGTGGGTCATCTGCTTGAAGAAGACGACCGGAGTCCGGTACGTGCCGAAGATCACGTTCGCGATCACCCTCGTTCCATCGGTTTCCATCGACGCCAGGACCTCTGCGGCTGCTGGGTGATACGCATCGGCGGGCGTCACGCTCAGATAGTGGGCGTAGAGAGGTTCGTCGACCACAGTCGTGTCGCCTCGCTGGGCGAACGAGTACATGAGAGCGGTCGAGATGTTGCGGGGACCGCTCCAGAGACAGATCCGCGTGGTCACGCCGAGGCCACCGCCTCCTCCACCGCCGCCTCGTACAACCGTCGCAGCCTGTCCGTGACGACGTGGGATCCGTCACCGATCCGTCGACCGTCGACGATGCTCACCGGGGTGAGCCCGCCGAACGTCCCGGTCACGAACGCCTCGTCGGCGGAGTACACGTCGAAAAGGGAAAAGTCCCGTTCGAACGCCGGGATGCCAGCACTCCGGGCTACCGCCAGGACCTTGCCCCGGGTGATCCCATGCAGACAGAATGAGCCGGTCGACGTCCACACCTCCCCGCGAGTCACGACGAAGAAGTTGGTGGAGTTGCACGTCGCGACGTGGCCCGTCGGATCCAGCATGAGGGCCTCGTCGGCTCCTGCCTCTATCGCCTGGATCAGCGCCATCACCTCGTGGAGCTTCGAATGGCAATTGAGCCGAGGGTCGAGCATTTCGGGACCACCGCGGCGAATCGTGGAGGTGAACAACCGGATCCCGGTGTCCAAGTGGTCACGTGCCAGCTTGTACTCCGGGATGATGACCAGATTCGGCCCGGAGACGGTGAGCCGGGGATCCTGGGAGGGTGTCTTCTTGATCCCTCTGGTCAGCATGAAGCGGACATGGACGCCATCGATCATCTCATTGGCGTCGAGCACTCGACGGATCTCGGCCGTCAACTCCTCCTTCGAACGACCGATGTCGATTCCGACGGTGGCCGCCGCCGCCCACATTCGGTCGAGATGCTCTGCCAAGAAGACGAGGACGCCCCTGTGCAACCGGACGGCCTCCCAGATCCCGTCCCCCACGAGATACCCGGAGTCGAACACCGAGATCGTCGCCTGGTCGCGCGGCACAAGCTCACCGTTGACCGACACGATGATGTCTGCGTTGCGATCGTCCGGAATGGCGTCATGGGTCCCCGCTGGCATTGCGAGCGAGGCTATACGACGGCGCGGACGGAGGGTCGACCCGAGTGGGAAACGATCAGGCTCCCGATTCTTCCCAGTGCACTGTCAGTTCGATGAGGGTCTCCTGGAACTCGCTGCCGTGACCCGACGCGACCGTGTGGGCCACCTCGTGCAGAACGATCCACGCCCGGGCGGGACGCTCCAACAAGATGCGCCGGGTCGAAGGGTCGTACTGACCGGCGATTCGGCCTTCGATCCGATCGACCACTTCGACAGTGACGGGGGATACGCCGAGGTGGCTGACCAGGAAGTCGGCCAGGGTCTGGGCATCCGCCTCGTCGAGGAAGGTGTTCGTCAGTCGGCTCATCGTGAGGTCGTATCCCGCCGCACGCACCGCGTCCTGGACCACGCAGTAGTCGAAACCACAGAGTTCGAGTCCGCTCTCCGAGACCTG
>JBBDWN010000098.1:11393-21062 GCA_040902855.1 Acidimicrobiia bacterium
AAGAACATCCTTTCCAAGAAGGGGGACCACGTCGTCAGGGTCATGACGACCGACACCGTTCGCACTACGCTCCTGCGCCTCAAGACGCACAACTTCGGGGCGCTCGTGGTGAGCGACGACGGAGAGTCAGTCGACGGGATCATCTCCGAACGCGACCTCGTCCGCGCCATGGTCGACGAAGGGCGCGATCTGCTCGACATGATGGTCGGGGATCTCATGACCCGTGATGTGAAGACCTGCGATCCCGAAGACGACATCGAAGACGTCATGGACACGATGACCAACGGGCGTTTCCGCCACATGCCGGTCTTGGTCGACGGCAAACTCGCCGGAGTCGTGAGCATCGGTGATCTCGTCAAGCACCGCATGGGCGAACTCGTCGACGAGACCAAAGCCCTCAGAGAGTACGTGACCGACTACCGGTAGCCGACGAGGGCGTTGAGCGCTCTCCCTGGAACCGGCGCTAGCGTTTCCGGCTTGGAAATGGCCGGGCTGTGATCCGGTGAGTCGACCTGCACGGGGTGGTTGTGCACGGAGAACTTCTCGTCATCGCACTGACGTTCGGTGCCGCCCTCCTCGGAGGTCGCATCGCCACGCGCTTCGGGTACCCGTCGGTGCTCGGCGAACTGCTCGGCGGGATCCTCTTCGGACCTCCCCTCCTCGGAATTCTCCAGCCATCCGAGCCTCTCAAGCTCCTCGGCGAGTTCGGCATCCTGCTGATGATGGTCCTGATCGGGATGCACCTCGACATCGCAGACCTGAAGAAGGCCAGCACACCGGGCCTTCTGGCTGCAGCCGGCGGGTTCCTCGTGCCCGCGGGCCTCGGCGTGGGGCTCATGTACCTCTTCGGCGAAGGCGGGATCGGTGCGCTGTTCGTCGGACTGGCGATGGGTGTGACATCCCTTGCGACCAAATCACGCATCCTCGTCGACCTCAGGATTCTCGACACCCGGATCGCCCATGTCCTCATGGTCGGAGCCCTCGTATCCGACCTGGCGGTGCTGTTGATCTTCTCCGCCGTCATCGGCGAGGGCAGCGAGGCGGCGGGTACTCCGACGACGATCGTGCTGGCCGGGCTGCGGGCTCTGGCGTTCCTGATCGTCTCGTACCTGATCGGGACGAAGGTCATTCCGGTGATCGCCGCCCGAGCCCCAACGCGTCCGGACGGGGCGACCGCCTATCTGCTCGTGGTGATCACGGGGCTCTTCTTCGGCTGGATGGCGGAGGCAGCCGGTCTCCATGCCATTCTCGGTGCGTTCGTGGGCGGTCTGTTCCTGTCGAGCCGCCAGATCGGAGCGCGCACCAGCCGGGAGATCCAACAGAGGCTCACGACGCTGTCGGTTGGCACCCTCGCCCCGCTCTTCTTCATCTCCGCTGGTTTCGAGGTGAGCCTCGGTGTGTTCCAGACCGACCTGGCGCTCCTCCTCTCGGTGATCGTGGTCGCCACGGTGGGGAAGATCGTCGGCACCGCCGTCATTTACGTACGCAGCGGAAACGGGTGGCGCGAGGGTGTCGTGCTCGGAGCCGGAATGAATGGTCGGGGAGCGGTCGAGATCATCGTCGCCGAACTCGCCTTGGAACAGGGGCTGATCAGTCAGACCGTGTTCTCGATCCTCGTTTTCATGGCGATCGCCACCACCGCCACGGTCCCGGTGCTGCTCACCCGGGGCGTGGCATGGCTTCGTGATCGCGGCGAGCTGGTGAAGGCCGGCGACCGACGGGCGATCATGATCGTCGGCGCGCACCCGCTGGCGCGGACCGCGGCGCGGCTCCTCGGAACGGGCAACCCCGTCATCCTCGTCGACACCAACGACTCCCACGTCGAGTCCGCCCGCCGCGAAGGACTCACCGTGTTCAAGGGGAATGCACTCGACGACCTCGTACTGCAGGAGGCCGGCATCGACCAGACGATGACCTTCGTCGCCGCCACCGCCAATCCCGAGGTGAACCTGTTGGCCGTCCGGTCGGCCCAGGAACTGGGAGTGAACCACGTGATCGTCACCGTTCCCGAGTCCGCAGGCGACAGGTTCGATCCGATGCTCGAGGAGATCGGCGCCGACTCGCTGGTGATTCCCGACAGGGGGATGTCGTGGGACGACGCCATCCGGCGGGGGCTGGTCGAACACCGCACCGTCATCACCGCGGAAGACTCGGAGGAGACCGGCGACGCAGACGACGATGAGTCGATCGTCTTCCCGCTCGTCATCGGCGACGAAACCGACCGCCGCCTCGCCTCGACTTCGAGCACGGCACGGGACGGAGAGCCCGTCTCTCAGCTGATTCGCCGAATCGGCGCCGAGGCGGGTCCCGCCCCGCAGCCGGACGAGCAGGACGAGGGGTGAGAGTCGAAACCCACCTGCCGCTCGGCAAGGTGGATCCGGGTTTGCGTGCCGCACACACGACCCTCGACGTCAGCAACGTCCCCGGCGCCGCGCGTATCGTCGAAGACCTCGGGTTCGACGGACTGGTACTGACCGAGACCAAAGAGGATCCGTACGTCGTGATGGCGATGGCGGCAGCGGGCACCACTCGAATCAACCTGACGACCGCGGTGGCGATGGCCTTTCCTCGCAGTCCGACCACCACGGCGATGACCGCCTGGACCTTGCAACGCGGATCGAAAGGGCGGTTCATCCTCGGACTGGGCACGCAGGTGAAAGGCCACATCGAACGGCGCTACGGAATGAAATGGTCCGCGCCCGCACCGTGGATCGAGGAGTACATCGCCGCCGTCCGCGCCGTATGGGACTGCTGGCAGAACGGAACCGCTCTCGACTTTCATGGCGACCATTACGAGCTCACACTCATGAACCCGTTGTTCAACCCTGGTCCGATCGATCATCCCGACATTCCGGTCCACCTGGCGGCGGTGAACGCCGGGATGGCGCGGGTGGCGGGACGAAGCGCCGACGGCCTGCGACCCCACCCGATTTGCACCCGCAAGTACCTCGACGACGTACTCATCCCCGCGGTTGAAGTCGGAGCCGCCCAGGCCGGTCGTTCCGTCGACTCGGTGGAGATCTGTGCGAGTCCCCTCATCGTCACCGGCTCCGACGACAGCGCCGTCGAGCGGCGCCTGTCGGACGTGCGCGCCCGCATCGCCTTCTACGCCTCCACCCGCACCTATCGGCCGGTCTTCGACACCCATTGGATGGGGTGAAGTGGCCGAACGGCTGTCGGCCCTGTCGAAGGAGCGGCGTTGGGACGAGATGGAAGCCCACATCACTGACGAGATGGTCGACACCATCGCCATCGTGGCGCCTCACGACAGACTGGCAAACGCGGTCGGTGGGAGATACGGCGGGATCTGCTCCAGAGTGGAGTTCAGCATCGCGGTCGAATCTGCCGATGATGCTGAGAGACTGCGCGGAATGGTGGAGGCCATCCAGAGCAGTGACACATCGCCAGAGGAACGTGCGCCGTGGGAGACAAAGACCGAAATGTGAGCCGATCGACGGCGCCGCCCCCAGGAGCCGCCGGTTCCGGGCGCATCTGGCGGCGACTCTCCCCCACGGTCATCGCCGGGACATACGCAGTGGTCGGACTGCTGTGGATCGTCACCTCGGACTTTCTCCTCGCATCGATCGGGGTCGAAGGCATCGACTTCAACCTGTCCCTCGTCAAAGGGATCGGATATGTCCTCGTGACCGGGGGACTTCTGTTCATCACTCTCCGCCGACGCGAGGAGTGGGTGACTGCGGCGCGTCAGGAGCTCACCCGCTGGGTCGGCGACACCCCGCAACTGGACCCTGACGAGCAGATCCGCGTGCTGATCGTCGACGGAGATCCCCATCACCGGCAGCTCATCAAGGACGCCATCCTGTCCGCGGTTGGCTTCTTCGACGTCGACGAAGCATCCAATGCCGCGGAGGGTCGAAAGGCGCTTCTCGCCGGCATCCACGACGTGATCCTCATCGACCATCTGTTGCCGGGCGGGTCTGGTATCGACCTGATCAGCGAGCTCCACGAGGTGGCGTCGGGTCCGATGATCCTGGTCACGACCACCGACGATCCCGAGGTCGACCGGCGGGCGATGGAGGCCGGTGCCCACGACAACCTCCTCAAGCATGAGATTCAGGCATCGTGGATCGGTCGGACCCTGCGCTACGCGGTTGCGAACTGGCGCGGCCAGCGAGAAGTAGCCCGAACCCGGCGCTGGTACGCCGAGATCGTCCACGAATCCCCGATCGGCCTGTTCCGGTCGACCCCGGAAGGCGGGCTGACCGAAGGAAACCCGGCGCTCCTCTCGATCTTCGGGGCTCCGAATATCGACGACATCCGTCAACGGGGACTTGGCCCGTTGTATCGGAATCCGAGTGATCGTGAGCGCCTCGTGCGACGAGTCAGCGAAGGTGAGACACTCGAGGACGAGGACATCGAGATGCAGCGACTCGACGGGACCCCGATCGCGGTCCGCATGCGGATGCGGGGGATCTCCGACGACGACGGCCTGATCTCGTTGTATGGAGCACTGATCGACGTCACCGCCCTTCTCGCCTCCGAGAGTCGGATTCGAACCCAGGCCTCGATGCTCGACCAGGTGAGAAACGCAGTGGTCCGGACGGATCCGGATGGTCTGATCACCTACTGGAACAAGGCTTCCGAGTCGACGTTCGGTTGGTCTGCCGAGGAGGTTCTCGGCAGGCAGGTGCTCAAGATCACGCCTGCCCCGTCCGAACGTGACCGCGGAGCCGAGATCAAGGCGGAGATGAGCCGGACCGGATCCTGGGAGGGCGAATACCGGTGTCGTCGCAAGGATGGGACCGAGTTCCCGGCCTACGTATCGAACTCGGTGTTGACCTCGCCGACCGGCGAAATGACCGGGTTCGTGGGGATCACCGTCGATCTCACCGAACTCGAGATGGCGAAGGAGAGGGCAGCATCCCAGGAGGCGATGGCAACGTCGGTGCTCGAGACCGTCCACTTTCCTGCGGCCGTTCTCGACAGCGAGGGAGTGATCATTGCCGTGAACGGAGCGTGGACGGAAAGCGCGATCGCCAACGGTGCCCTCCTCGCTGCGGTCGGAGTCGGAGTGAGCTATCTCGACGTATGCGACCGCTCCGGCGTCCCCGACGCCATCGCCGCGGGTGCGGGAATCCGAGCAGTGATCGCCGGACAGGAGTCGCGATTCACCCACGAGTATCTGAGCGGAACCCAGTGGTTCCGGCTGGAGGTTGCACAAGCTGTCAAGCCGCTCGGTGGTGCGGTGGCGATGCACATCGACATCACCGATCTGCGTCAGGC
Organism: Acidimicrobiia bacterium; assembly: GCA_040902855.1. Lineage (GTDB taxonomy): Bacteria > Actinomycetota > Acidimicrobiia > Spongiisociales > ZC4RG35 > DATHWB01. The sequence continues at coordinate 16,638 of JBBDWN010000098.1, forward strand.
CGCCATCCAGGCCGAGGAATTCGCCCGGTCGAAAGACAGGCTCATCGCCTCGGTCAGCCACGAGCTGCGGACGCCGCTGACCGCCGTGCTGGGATTCGCCGGCCTCATCGAGAACCCCAAGGGTTTGGAACCCGAGGAGATCACACAGTTCGCCTCCATGATCCACAGACAGGCGACAGACATGGCAGCGATCGTCGAGGATCTGCTCGTGGCGGCACGGGCCGAGATGGGTGCCCTCACCGTTCAGATCACGTCGGTCGACCTGAACATTCAGATCAACGAAGTCATCGGCCACTTCAACCACCACTCCACCGCGACGATCGAGTACGCGTCTGCCGAGATGCCGATGGTCCGAGCCGACCCACTTCGCCTCAGACAGGTCCTCCGCAACCTCGTGAACAACGCAGTGCGGTACGGAGGGGAGCGAGTGCGCGTCGCCACCGTCACCTCCGCCGAGCACGTGGCGGTGCGAGTCTCCGACGATGGCGAAGGGGTGCCGTCCCATCTCGCCGACGCCATCTTCGAACCTTTCTTCAGCGCCCACGACCGACGCGGTCAACCCGACTCTCTCGGTCTCGGTCTCTCCGTCGTGCGGACCCTCACGGAGGCAATGGGCGGCACGGTCGGTCTCACCGCCGAAGACGGCTGGACTGTCTTCACGGTCGCGCTGGCGCGCGCAGACGCCTGACCCGAACTGGTGCGGGTAGGTCGTGACGTCCGGCCCTACGAACAGGGAGGCCCAGGAACCACAGTGGTACACCCATCGTCAAACCGTCAGGACATTCGTAGGGAAGGAACCATGAAGAACCTCACCATTGCAGCGATCGCGCTCGCCATGACTCTCGCCGCATGTGGCGGGGACGGCGGCACGTCTTCAACGACCGCAGGAGAGTCGACGACGTCGACAACGACGCCAACGACCACGACCACCGCCCCACCTGAGACGACAACCACCACCACGACCACATTGCCGGGGGAACCCGTCGACTTCGGCCCGCAGGAAGGCGACGAACTGGCCGTCATCGGCGTCGCGCACGACGACGTCCTCAATCTGAGGTCGGCGCCCGGCGCCGATCAGGAGATCGTTGCCGAGATCCCAAACCTGTACGACGGACTCGTCGCGCTCGGCAGCACCCGCGACCTGGGTGATGCATTCTGGATCGAAGTCGAGTACAAGGGCACGACTGGCTGGGTCCACTACAGCTTCGTCGGCTACATCGGTGTGACTGACGACCAGACAGCGGCTGTGGTCTCCGAACTGGGCGAGTCGCCCGTGGCCGAGACGATGCTCGACATTGGCCTGATCGTCGCCGAGACGTTCGCGTCCGACGAGCCCCAGTCCGACCTGGTTCTCACCGTGGCGCCGACTGTTGGCGACCTCGGCGAGGTCACGTTCGACGTGATCGGTATCGGCGACGACGCGGTGCGCGGCTTCCGGGTCCACGTCTTCGGCCAGCCCGACGATGAGACCTTCGGTCTCAAGGCCATCGAAGTGACGACGCTGTGTGGACGCGGAGTAACCGACGACGGCCTCTGCACCTGACCGTCAGGCGGTATCGTCCCGTCATCGGCGGAAAGGTGTGACCGTGTCCGAAGAGATCTTGTCGTTGCTCGAGTCCTCACCGTTCCTCGGGGCGTTGTCGAAGGACGACGCCCAACGACTTGCGTCGATCGCATCCGTCCGGGAGTTCTCCCCCGGAGAAGCGATCGTGCGCGAAGGAACGACCGAGGCGATGACGATGTGGATCGTCGTCGACGGTGAGGTCGAAGTACGTCGGGGCGATACCGTCGTCTCGACGCTGGGGAAGGGCGCCCACCTCGGGGAGATGGCACTGTTCGCCGAGTCCGGGCATCCCCGGAGCGCCGGGGTCTATGCCAGGACCGATGTACGGGCGTTCCGAGTCGCCAAGTGGGACCTGATGCCGTTCATCGAGCGCAATCCGAAGGTGGCGACAGCAATCATCCAAGAGTTGGCGCAACGACTCGAACGAGCGACCGACCAGTTGGGCTGATCCACGTTCGCTCGGTCACCAAATCGAAGCCTTCGTCCTTCCAGCCCTCGACGCCGCCGATCACGGTGTCTGCCGGGTACTCGGCGAGGTTGCGCTGTGTGATGCGAGCGTGGGGAAGGTTGACGGCGTGGGGTAGGTGACCAGCGGCGTGCAGTTCGGGGCTGCGAACGTCGAGAAGCACGAAGTCGGCCGTTCCGGTCGTGACGTCATGGTGGACGTCCCAGCAGTCAGTCTCGAAGGCCAATACCGATTCGAAGTGGGCGACCGCCGCCGAAGGATCTGCCGGCGACAAAGCAGTCACCAGGGCGGGGGTGATCTCGGGCATCGGGAACTCCTGATCGCGAGCTGTCATTGTGGCTCGGACCTCGACCGCGCCGGGCCAACTCGACAGACCCGCTCAGAACGGGTGTCTGCGCTCCACCAGTCCGACCAAGTTGTTCTCCGAGTCGCGGAAGAAGGCCATCCACTCCTCGACCCCCCGGTCACCGAAGATGCCACCTTCGTCACGGAAGATCACATGCGGCTCGGTCTCGATGGTGACCTCGGCGGAGCGGAGCGAATCCACTCGGGCGTCTATGTCATCTGTCGACAGGTAGAGCAGGGCGCCAGGGGCTCCTCGTTCGAGCAATAGTCGGACCCCATCGAGATCGAAGAAGGCGAGACCGGGGGATCGAACCGGGCGATGAGCCGCAAACCCAGTATATCCCGGTAGAACGTCACAGCCCGATCGAGATCTTCGGCCCGCTGGGCTACTTGCCGTAGTGCAGTCATCGTTCCTCTGAGGGCAAGGCTATCGACAAGGACCCGAGGCGAGGGTCCAAGCCTCCGCACCACTCGGCCCACACTGAGTGTGCTTCACTCACGAGATGGCGCACGCTACGAGGGTCTGGGACAAACGGCACGCTGACCCCGGTGGATTCTGATGGGAGAGTCTCCCGGGTCGATGGATGAACCGGTTTCTCGCCGGGTCGCCGTGGAGTTCGAATCTGAGGGTGCGATTCTCCGAGGGTTTCTCTACCAGGCATCGAAGGGCGAGCCACCATTCCCGATGGTCGTGATGACTCACGGCACCTCCGGCACCATCCCGATGGTCGCCGACCGTTATGCCGAAGTGTTCGCCGAGGCTGGGGTGTCCGCCCTCCTCTACGACCATCGGAACCTGGGGATCAGCGGAGGTGAGCCACGCCAGGAGATCAACCCTTGGGTCCAAGCGCGTGGATATCGAGACGCCATCACGTTCGCGGCGACCCTCGACGATCATGATCCGACGCGAATCGGAGTCTGGGGTGACTCGTATTCGGCGGGGCAGGTCTTTTTGGTGGCTGCCTGCGACGCGCGGATCAAGGTGATCGTGGCTCAATGCCCCGTGTTCGGTGCGGAGCCGCCGGGCGTGGACCCCACGCGGGAGGCGTTCGAACTCATCCGCGAGACCTTCGAGTCCGGTGACGTGTCCGGGGCGCCCGGCGACAAGACCGGTCCGATGCCGGTGGTGTCGGCCGACCAGTTGGGCACGCCGTCACTGCTGGCTCCCATCCAGGCATATCGCTGGTTCGTCGACTACGGGGGCAGACATGGGAGCGGCTGGCAGAACCTGGTCACCAGGATCGTCCCATCCGGTACCGCCCCGTTCAGCCCGTACCTGTGTGCACCTTTTGTGAGTGCTCCCTCGCTGATGATGGTCGCACCCGCCGACGAAATGGTTCACGCCAATCCTGCGGTGAGCCGGCGAGCCTTCGACCTTCTCCCCGGCGAGAAAGAGTGGTACGACCTCGACGGTGGCCACTTCGGACTGCTCTACCACCCCAGCGACCTGTTCGACGAAGCCAGCCGGGTTCAAGCCGACTACATCGCCAAGCACCTCCTGCTCCGCTGACGCCGCCTACCGCGTCGCCGAATGGGGCCGCTACTTCACTTGCGCACGCTCCTCGAGCGAGATCCACTTCCGAAACCGCGGCCGGTCGGTCAAGACGCTCCGCACCTCACCGAGCAACCGATCGCAGATGATCACCTCGAACGCCTGGTCTTGGGGCCAGGCCTGCACAACCCGATGCGAAGGCCCTTCGCCGATCGCCGCAGAGACCAACACATTGGCATCGAGCACCACCCGCATCGGATCCGCTCAGGACCCGGAGGACCGGCGTCGCCGCCGAACTCGACTGACCTCCTCGGTGGCGATCCGCATCGCCTCATCCTCATCGAGATCAGAGTCAGCAACGCTCTTGTCGAGCACACGTATGGTCTCGCGGGTGTAGTACTCCCATGCAGACTGACGAGACGTCCCGAGGCTCTCACCGATCTGGTCCCAGGTGGCGCCTTGGCTGCGCGCTGTCACTACTCGCTCACGCCGCAGTGCTTCGAGTTCCACATCAGCCCGAGAAAGCTCTCGCAACGCCTCTAGTGGATCCGCCGGCAA
>JBBDWN010000099.1:0-20835 GCA_040902855.1 Acidimicrobiia bacterium
CTTCCGAAGATCATGGCGCTCGAACTGTTCAAGCCGTTCGTGATGAAGCGTCTCGTCGACCTCGACCTGGCCCAGAACATCAAGTCGGCCAAGCGCATGGTGGAACGCCAACGCCCGCAGGTGTGGGACGTCCTCGGTGAGGTCATCCAGGAACACCCGGTGCTGTTGAACCGTGCTCCCACCCTCCACCGTCTGGGAATCCAGGCGTTCGAGCCGGTGCTCGTCGAAGGCAAGGCCATCCAGATCCACCCGCTCGTCTGTGAGGCGTTCAACGCCGACTTCGACGGAGACCAGATGGCCGTCCACCTGCCGCTGTCCGCCGAAGCTCAGGCCGAAGCCCGGATCCTCATGCTGTCGACCAACAACGTGCTGCGTCCGGCGTCCGGTCGCCCGATCGTCACGCCTTCACAGGACATGGTCATCGGCATGTACTACCTCTCCGAACGGGAGGAAGACGCCAAGGGCGCAGGGCGTAATTTCAGTTCGATCGACGAGGCTGTCATGGCCTACGACATCGGTGAACTGTCGCTGCACGCCCCGATCAAGCTCCGCGTCGGCAATCTTGCAGGCGATCCGGAGATGCATGCGGACCTGATGGACTCGGCGGGCAAACTGTTGACCCCCGAGCCGATCGACGGGCTGAAGCTGCACGAGACAACCCTCGGCCGGGCCCTGATCAATACGGCCCTTCCCGAGGCGTTCCCGTACGTCGAGGCTGTGATCATCAAGTCTGATATCGGTCGGCTCATCGAAGTGATCATCGAGCGGTTCCCGCGCTCTGCCGTCGCCGAAACCCTCGACAACATCAAGTCGCTGGGATTCAAATTCGCCACCAAGGCCGGACTGACGATCGCGCTGGACGACGTGAAGACTCCGCCGGACAAGGTTCAGATCCTCGCCGAGTACGAGGCCAGGGCCGACAAGGTGCAGACGAACTACAACAAGGGTGTCGTCACCGAGGACGAGCGTCGCCAGGAACTCATCGAGATCTGGACCGAGGCCACCGATCGGGTCAAGGACGCCATGATCGCCAACATGAAGAACGAGAAGTTCAACTCGGTCGACATGATGGTGGGCTCCGGTGCCCGCGGGAACATCAACCAGATCAAGCAGATCGCCGGCATGCGTGGCCTCGTGGCCAACCCGAAGGGTGACATCATCCCGCGGCCGATCATCTCGAACTTCCGCGAAGGTTTGTCCGTTCTGGAGTACTTCATCTCCACCCACGGTGCCCGCAAGGGTCTGGCCGACACCGCGCTGCGTACTGCCGACTCCGGTTATCTGACCCGACGGCTCGTGGACGTGTCCCAGGAGCTCATCATCGTCGATGAGGACTGTGGGACCGACCGCGGGATCTTCATCAGCCTGTTGGACGACCGTGGCAACGTGATCCGCAACCTGCGGTCCCGTATCTACGGACGAATCCTCGCCGATGACGTGAAGATCGAGAAGAAGCTGCTGGAAACGGCGATCGGCGACAAGGTCAAGGCCAACACCATGGTCGACACCAAAGCGCTGCACGCCATCGAGGCCAGCGCCAAGGAGATCGGTCGGGTGCGTGTGCGCTCCGTGCTCACTTGCGACGCCAAGGTCGGCATCTGCCAGAGCTGTTACGGCCTGAGTCTGGCAACCGGTCGCAACGTCGAAGTCGGCGAGGCTGTCGGGATCATGGCGGCCCAGTCGATCGGCGAGCCGGGAACCCAGTTGACGATGCGTACCTTCCACACCGGCGGTGTGGCCGGGGACGACATCACCCAGGGTCTGCCCCGTGTGGTCGAGCTGTTCGAGGCTCGCACACCCAAGGGCAAGGCCATCCTCGCCGAGGTCGGCGGTCCTGTGAAGATCGTCGACGACGAAGAGGGCCGTCGGGTCGCCATCGAGACGAAGGAAGGCGACGTCGAGTACAAGATCTCTCGCCGTGCCCGCCTCCTCGTCGAGACCGGTGACATCGTCGAGCCGGGGCATCAGCTCACGGTCGGTCCGTTGGACCCGAAGGAAGTCCTCGAGATTCGCGGCGTCCGTGCCTGCCAGCAGTACCTGGTGGACCAGGTGCAGGAGGTCTACCGGTCACAGGGCGTGGAGATCCACGACAAGCACATCGAGCTGATCGTCCGTCAGATGCTCCGCCGTGTGCGAGTGGTCTCGGCCAACGATTCGGACTTCCTCCCGTCCGAGCTCATCGACGATCTCACGTTCAAGGAGATCAACAAGGGCCTTGTGCAGGACACCAAGCAACCCGCCGAGGGTCGCCCGGAGTTGATGGGCATCACGAAGGCCTCGTTGGCCACCGAGTCGTGGTTGTCGGCGGCTTCGTTCCAGGAGACGACGAGGGTGTTGACCGACGCAGCCATCCAGGGCAAGTCGGACTACATGCGTGGTCTGAAGGAGAACGTGATCATCGGCAAGCTGATTCCGGCCGGAACCGGCTCGATGGCCTACCAACCGCTGCAGCCCGTACTCCCGGGTGCGACCACCGTGTCGCTCGAGGGCCTGCTGGGCGGCGACGGGACATACGCCGGAAGCACCGACGAGACGCTGCCGGAGAACCCGGCCGAGTGGCTCGCCTCGCTAGGCGCCCCCAAACCACCCCCCTCCGACGAGGAGGAGTAAAACCCAAACCCAGGGTTCAGGACCACCTATACGGTGGTTTTCGCGCCACAGAACGACGGAAGGCCGGGCCTCGCGGGGCCCGGCCTTCTACGATCCCTGTCATGAGTGAGCAGGTGCTGGGGCTGTACGACGGTGTCATCGATTCAGCGGCGCGCGATCGCACCGTGGGCCGATTCCGCGAACGGGGGATCCGACTCCCCACATTCGCCCAACTCGCCGACCCCACCACCATCCCGACCGATGCCGCCGCCGGTGTCGGGGCGGACGACCCAGATGCGCGCAACCTGTGGCGGGTCCATTGGTTCAACGACCACAGCAGGGAGGGCAGAACTGAGGTTCCCGAGCACCTCGTGCTCCCCGGGGAGCTGACTGGGGTCGACGCCACCATCCTGATCGCCCTCGGCAATCGCTTCCCGATGATCCGCGCCCACAAGGTGCTCGCCGCCTACGCCTGTCTCGCCCCCAAGGTCGTGGCCGGTGCCTTCGATCCCACCGCTCACCGGGCCATCTGGCCGTCGACCGGAAACTACGCCCGAGGCGGGGTCGCCATCTCTCGCATCATGGGGTGCCGCGGTGTGGCCGTCCTTCCGGAGGGGATGTCGAAGGAGCGTTTCGACTGGCTCAACGAGTGGATCTCCGGCCCGGAGGACGTGATCCGCACCTACGGCACCGAGTCGAACGTCAAAGAGATCTACGACGCCTGCAACGAACTCGCCAAGGATCCGACCAACGTCATCCTCAACCAGTTCTCCGAGTTCTCCAACCATCTCGGCCACTACCGGGTGACCGGGCCCGCGTTCGAGCGGATCTTCGAAGCGCATGGCACTGGCCGGTTGGCTGCCTTCGTCGCCGCGTCGGGCTCGGCCGGCACGCTCGGTGCGGGCGACTATCTGAAGGAGCGCCACGGCGCCCGCATCGTTCCGGTCGAAGCCCTCGAATGCCCGACCATGCTCTACAACGGCTACGGCGAGCACAACATCCAGGGCATCGGCGACAAGCACATTCCGCTGATCCACAATGTCACCAACTCCGACGACGTGATCGGCATCTCTGATGTCGCATCCGACACGCTGTTCCTTCTCTTCAACACCGAGGCGGGCAAGGAGCATCTGCGTCGTAAAGGCGTCGACCCGGAACTGGTCGAGAACCTTCGTCATCTCGGGTTGTCGTCGATCGCCAACATGCTGGCAGCGATCAAGCTCGCCAAACACCACGGCTACGGCTCGAGCGACGTGATCCTCACCGTCGCCACCGACGGCGGCGAGATGTACACCTCGGAAGTCGAGAAGATCGAGACTCGCGACCATCCCGGTGGTTTCGACGCGATGGCCGCTTCCGCCGCCCACGCTCGCCATCTCGAAGGCGTCGACACTGAACATGTTCTCGAACTGACCGAGATCGACCGTCGTCGTATCTTCAATCTCGGCTACTACACCTGGGTGGAGCAGCAGGGCGTCGAGTTCGAGGTGTTCGAGCGTCGCCGCGACCAAACGTGGTGGCAATCACTGCGCGGCTATACCGATCGTTGGGACGAGATGATCGGTGAGTTCAACGAACAGGTCGCGGGGTGACCGACCCGGTTCCGGCCAATCCGTTCATCCGGTATCGCACCCGTCTCGACTCGTATGCCATCGCGCGGGCAAGGGGCTGGTCCGACGACGAGTTCGTTGCGCTGGTCGGTCGGCTCGACGATGCGATCGCGGGGGTCGCCGGTCATGGGTTCGTTTCCACTCCCACGCGCACTGTCCCTCGGCTGGCGGACGCACTTGGAGTGGAAGCGACCGTCCATGTGAAGGATGAGACCGGAAACGTCGGAGGATCGCACAAGGCGCGCCACTTGTTCGGTGTGATGCTGCATCTGGCGGTGACTGATGACCAACAAGGCGAGTTGGCGATCGCGTCGTGCGGTAACGCCGCGGTGGCGGCTGCCACGCTGGCCCGGGCCGTCCGGCGACCGCTGCGAGTCTTCATCCCCGTCTGGGCCGACCCGGTGGTCGTCGAGCTTCTCAAGTCGTTGGACGCCCGGGTCGAAGTCGCCGAGCGTCGGGCTGGTGAGCACGGTGATCCTGCCTATCTTCGCTTCGTCGAGGCGGTCGGATCGGGAGCCGTCCCATTCTCGGTTCAGGGTTCGTCGACTCCGACGACGATCGACGGGGGAAGGACGATCGGTTGGGAGCTGGCGGACCAGATCGCCGACACTCCAGGACGGGTCCGGCTCTTCGTCCAGATCGGCGGTGGCGCTCTCGCCTCGGCGGCGTGGAAGGGTCTGCGGGAGGGTCGACCGAGTACTCCGGTGGTGTTGCACGCGGTGCAGGTCGAGGCCTGTGCCCCGCTGCCGCGGGCGTGGAGACTCGTCACCGACGATCTGGCGTCGGACCTCTCGTTGGACATACCGGACAGACCGGCGGCCAGGGCGGGGTTGCTCGAGGGCCGCGCCACCGAGGCACACCGACTGATGTCCGAACACGTTGACCGGTACATGCGGCCGTGGGATCCGGTGGGGTCCTCGGCTGCCACCGGCATCCTCGACGACGTGACCTACGACTGGCGGACCGTGGCCGGACCGATGATCGAGGGCGGCGGGTGGCCGGTCGTCGTCACCGAAAGCCAGATCCTCGAGGCCAACCGACTCGGTCGAGAGCACACGGGGATCGATGTGGACCCCACCGGCACCGCCGGACTCGCCGGGTTACTCGAACGGTCGACTCGGGACACGATCGAACGGGACGATCAGGTCGTCCTTCTCTTCACCGGGATTCGCCGGAGTCAGGGTCCGCCGGACGCCGGATGAACGGGATGGCCGCAGCCGTCAGCACCGCCCCTCCGAGCACCGGGATAGCCCGGGAGCCGGTCGCCGACGCGATGACTCCGGCGAGTGTCGGGCCGATCGCCCCGATGACCATGAAGACCAGCGAGAGCAGTCCCATCGCGGTGCCGAGGCTCGAGGCACCGAACACCAGTCGGGTGTGCATCCCTTGGAGTGGCGACGAAGCCCCGATGCCGAACCCTGCGACCACCGCGAAGCCGGCCGCCACGAGCGACGATCCGGCGAAGGCCAGCAGCACCGCACCGACCGCGATCGAGCCGTAGGAAAGTCGGAGCGCTCCCGTCGTCTCCAGCCGGTTCACGATCTGCATGAGCGGGAGTCGGCCGCCGAGTTGGGCGAAGCCCCGGAACGCAGCCCAGAACGACGCCGCGCCGAGCCCGAGACCTGCGGCTGTCATCGCCGGCACCTGATACACGAGGATGGTGGCGACGCCCATTCCGACCAGACCCTGGGCGACGACGAAACGGCGCGCCACGGAGGATCGGAGCGACTGCCGCAACTCCGGCCAGATCGGCGGGCGGCGCGAGGCCTCGACCGAGCGCGTGTCGATACTCAGAGCTCCGATCACCAGCGTTGCGATGGCGGTCGCCGTCGTTGCTCGCAACGTGACTCTCCAGTCGGTCGCTTCCACCAGCCATGCGGTCACCGGGATGTAGATGGCGCTTGCGAACGCTCCCCAGATGGTGAGGACGGCGATCGCCCGGGTCGCCCCTTCCGGGCTGACCCGCACCGCTGCCGTCTGTGTCACGTGATAGAAGCCGAGGGCCCCGAACGAACCGCCCCCGGCGGCGCAGGCGAGCGCGAAGACGGCAAGGGACGTGGTGGCGGTGGCGACGGCGAACGAACCGGCGCCGATCGCGGCCGCCAGGCCGAAAACCAGTCGGCTCCCATGCCGGTCGAGCAGCCATCCCCCGAGAACCGATCCGAGCCCGGCCACCATCGACGAGGCGCCGAATGCCGCCGTGAGGCTCGCCTCGCTCCACCCTGTGTCGGCGATGATCGGGTCGAGGAGCACTCCGAAGCCGTAGTACCACGACCCGTACACGCTGATCGTGATGAATCCGAGGACGCCAATCCGGACCTTCGGGATGGGAGGCTTGGTGCTGACCACGGGGGCAGGCTAGAAGTCGCGCTCCGCGAGGGGGGTCGTCGCCGCCGCCCTCAGGAAACGCCTGCTGCCCGCAGGCTGGCTTGGACTCGGCTCGGGGTGAGCGGGAACCCGTCGATCCAGACACCGGTGGCGTCGTGGATGGCCGCCACCACCGCCGGTGCAACGGGGATGAACGGCATCTCGGCCATCCCCCGCACTCCCCATGGACCTCGCGGGTCGGGATGTTCGACGAGGATCGGGTCGACCCGACCGGGTATGTCGCCGATCCCCGGAATCAGATAGGCGGAGAAGCGGGGGTTCGTGATCCGCCCGTCCTTCAGTTGGAGATCCTCTGACAGCGTGTACCCCGCCGCCTGGACCACGCCCCCCTCGATCTGGCCGACGACGAGCGCCGGGTTGATCGCCTTTCCCACGTCGTCCGCGCACACGACCCGGTCGATTCGCACTTGGCCGGTGTCGATGTCCACCGACACGTCGATCGCTTCGGCGACGTAGCCGTACGCAAAGTTGGGCTGGCCAGTCCCGTCCTCCGGGTCGAGAGTCTGCGTGGGTGGCGGCACGAATCGGAACTCGCCGACTGCGGGGCGGTCGCCGTCGAGCCAGCGCTTGGATGCCTCTTCGACCGCGCCGAGGATCGAGTTGCCCGCCATCCACGTCATCCGTGACGCCGACACCGAGCCGGAGTCGCCACTCGTTGCCGTATCCGAGAAAAACGCTCGGACCCGGTCGGGTTCCACTCCGGCGGCCTCCGCCGTCATCTGCACCAGTGCGGTGTGCGCTCCCTGCCCGACTTCGGCCGCACCGTGGAACAGTTCCGCCCACTCGACGGAGTCCTCGCCGTGGAGCACCACTGTGGCATCGCACTTTTCCGGAAAGCCGAACGAGAATCCCACGTTCTTGTACGCGCAGGCGAAGCCGCGGCCCCGGCGAATACGAGACTCGTCTGGGGGAAGCGAGGCGAACGAGGGGATCGGCTTCGGTTCGTACGGCTCGGCCGCTCCGGCCGCGGCCGCCTCGATCACTTCGACCAGCGACACGCCGGGAGGCATCTCCGCCTGAGTGATTCCTCTCGATCCTTCGACGAGGGCGTTCTTCAACCGCAGTTCGACCGGATCCATGTCGAGTGCCCGGGCGAGCTTGTTCATCTGCGATTCGGCGACGAAGGCTCCCTGCGGCGCGCCGAACCCGCGGAACGCCCCTGCGGGCACGGTGTTCGTGTAGACGGCGATCGAGTCGATGCGGGCGTTGGGCACCTCGTAGGGTCCCGCCACGCACAGGTGCATGTTCCCCAGCACCTTGTTGGTCGTGTAGTTGTAGGCCCCCGAGTCGAGGAATCCGTCGACTTCGACCGCGGTGATGAGCCCATCGCGAGTGGCGCCGAGGCGGGCATGGATTCTGCCGCGGTGACGCTTGTGATGCCCGACGATCGACTCCTCGCGCGACCACACCGATCGAACCGGTCGGCGGATTCCCTGGGCCGCCAGTTTCATGACTGCTGCCGCCAACACGATCTGCAGCGACATGTCTTCGCGTCCGCCGAACGCTCCGCCGACGGCCGGATAGACGATTCGCACTCGATCTTCGGGAAGGTCGAGTGCGTGGCAGACCTGACCGACATCCTCGTACGTCCACTGGCCGCCGATCTCGACGGTCACCCGGTCCTCGTCGTCGAGATAGGCGGTGGCAGCCTCCGGTTGCAGGTAGGCATGCTCTTGATGGGGCACGTCATAGGTTCCCTCGACGACGACTTCGGCGGCGGCCCACCCGGCGTCGATGTCGCCCTTTCGGATCTTCATGTGGTGGTAGCCGTTGGTGTCCTTGCCGTTCTCGGGGTGGAGGATCGGGGCACCTTCGGCGAGTGCGGTGTCGATGTCACCGAGGATCGGGAGCTCATCCCACACGGCAACCAGCGCCGCCGCACCGGCTCGTGCGGCGGACTCCGACTCGGCGACGATCACGGCGAGGTGGTCGGCCTCCCAACGGGAGATGTCACAGGCGACGTTCGACCGGCCCGTGTGCTCGATGCCGATCAGCACCGGCTGGTCGTACATGGTCAGCCCGTATTCGTTGACCGGGATGTCGGCGGCGGTCACCACTTCGACCACGCCCGGCACGGCGAGTGCGGCAGAGACGTCGAAGGACACGAGCCGTGCGTGCGGCTGGTCGGTGAACACCACGAATGCGGTGAGAACATCCGGTCGGTGGATGTCGGCGGGGTAGCGGGCGTCGCCGGTGACCTTGTCGTGTGCGTCGATCCGGAGGTGGGGAGTGCCGATGCTCACGAGCGCATCCGTTCGGCCGCGGTGTGGACTGCCTTGATGATCGGGTAGTAGCCGGTACAGCGGCACAGGTTGCCTGACATGGCGACTTCGACTTCGTCCGTCGTCGGCGAGTCCTTCTCCTCCAAGAGTTTGGCGCCCGACATCAGGAATCCAGGGATGCAGAAGCCGCACTGCACTGCGGTCTCGTCGATGAAGGCTTGTTGGAGCGGATGGAGGTCACCGTCGGTGGCGAGACCTTCGATGGTGGTGATCGCGGATCCGTGGGCGCGAGCCGCCGGCACGAGACACGACATGACTGCGACCCCGTCGAGGAACACCGTGCAGGCGCCGCATTCACCCTCGGCGCAGCCCTCCTTGGTTCCTGTGAGACCGACATCGTCGCGCAGCCAGTCCAGGAGGGTCTTCGTGGCCCCTGGGCCTGACACCGGGCGGCCGTTGACATCCGCCTCGACCGGAGTGGTGGCATCGTGGGAAGTCGTCCCGATGGATGGGCTCGTCGTACGACCGAGGGTCACCGGATCGGACGGAAGCGTGGGAGCGGTTCCCGTGCGGAGCGCACGAAAGGCTCTCGTCACCATCACCGGGATCGACGTCGACCGATAGGTGGCCGTGGCGCGGACGTCATCGATCGGGGTGACCGCACCGGCCGCGGCATGCGCGAAAGCTTCGATGGTGTCGTCGTCGAGAGTCGATCCGATCAGTTGGCCGGCGTCGACTTCGACGATCGTGGGAGCGACGCTCCCGACCGCCAGCCTCGCCGACGTGACCCTGCCGTCGCTGATCCCGACTGCGGCCGTGAGGTGGACGACCGAGATCGCCTGTGCCTTCCGGTTGCCGAGCTTGAGGAAGACCGCCCGTTCGTCCGGGGCGAGGGAGCGAAACCGAAGCCGGGCGACGATCTCTCCCGGCCGCAGGAGACTCTTGCGGACGCCCGTGTGGAAGTCAGCGAGGGTGACGGTGCGCTTCCCTTCGAGGGACACCAGTTCCAACTCGGCGTCGAGCACGCGGAGCGGGGTGATCGTGTCGTTCGCAGGGCTTGCGGTGACGAGGTTCCCGATGACGGTGGCCCGGTTGCGCAGTTGGGGCGAGCCGATCTCCCAGGAGGCTTGGGCGAGCGGCACGGCATGGTTTCGAATCAATGGTGATCGGACGATGTCGTTGTGGGTGACGAGTGCTCCGACCGTGATGTGGTCGCCGTCGGCGTCGATGCCGCCGAGGTCGGGGATGCGGGTCAGATCGACAAGGGTGTCGACGCCGGGACGAACTCCGCGCTCCAACTCGAGGAGCAGGTCGGTCCCCCCCGCAATCACCCTGGCCCGCTCTCCGTGACGGGCCAAGAGGTCGAGTGCTTCCCCGAGCGTGGCCGGCGATTCGACCCTCTCGAGCCGAAGCGTGTGACGCTGCACCAGGTGCATCAGTTGCTGCGCCCGTTGTATACGACTCCCCCGAGGGCGACATAGTTCGTGAGGACGTCCACCCCCGCAGCCCGTTCGATGTCGGTCACGACCTCGATGCCGCGTGTCTCGAGTTGGGTCCTCCAGTCGGCCATCTTCGGCCCCTCGTCGAACCCGACGGCCCTGGCGTCCTCGTCTCTGGCGCCGGTGAGCAGGCGACGGACGCCCGACCAGGGGACGGCTCCGAAGCACATGGCGCACGGTTCGCACGAACAGGCCAGCACCATGTGGGGGAGGCCCTCCGCCCCAAGGTCGAAGCTGCCGACAGCCTGGCCTGCGAGGGCGATCGCCACTATCTCGGCGTGGGCGATGGCGGTATTCGTCGGCACGACCAGGTTCACACCGGCGGCGACGAGTCGTCCAGTATCGATTTCGAAGACGGCCGCCCCGAACGGGCCTCCGGTGTTGTGGTCCACGTTCCCTTGGGCGAGTTCGATCGCCAGGCCCACCTGTTCGGAAGGCGTGATTCGAGGGCGGTCGTCAAGGGCGCCGTCGACCCATGAGGGGAGCGTGAACATCATTCCTCCCGGATCGCGTTCAAGTAGTTGTAGATCGTGATGCGGCTGACGCCCATCGCGTCCGCCACCGCTTCGATCGCCTTGCGAAGTTGGAATGCGCCCCGCTCGTCGAGGATTCGAATCGCCGCCTGCTTCTCTTCGCGGGTCATCTCCACCAACGGCCGACCGGCGTCCGACTCGACTTGTTCGATCATGTGGTCGAGTGCCTCGCGGAGGTCGCCGACATGGAGGGCAGGCTCGGCATCGGGCGTGACCACTTGGACCGAGACGCGATCGGCGCCGTTCTCGAGGGCGACCCGAAGGAGGTCTCCGACCGCTTGCGCGACGGTCGCGGGAATTCCGCTCGTGATCGTCCCAAAGGCGCCGACATCGACCGACATGCCGTGATCTTGCACCGCGTCGATGGCCGCACGGACGTGCTTGCCCGGCCGACCCTCGGTGAAGGGCTCTACGAAGAACTCGAGCCGGACCTCGTCGGTCACCCGGTGAGGGATCCGTACGTCTCGGGCCTGCGGTCGCGGTAGAAGGCCCAATGTCTGCGGACCTCGCTTATGAGGTCCATGTCGAGATCGCGGATCACCACGTCGTCGGTGGTGTCCGACCCGGTTTCGCCGATGATCTGGCCGCGGGGCGAGGCGAAGTAGGAGGTGCCGTAGTAGTCGGTGTCTTCCAGGCCTTCCGCCCCGACCCGGTTGATGGCGCCGACGAAGTACTCGTTGGCGACGGCGGCCGAGGTCTGTTCCAGCTCCCAAAGGTATTTGGAGTGGCCCCGAGTGGTGGCGGAGGGGTTGAAGACGATCTTGGCGCCGGCGAGCCCGAGCGCCCGCCATCCCTCCGGGAAGTGGCGGTCGTAACAGATGTAGACGCCGATGCGTCCGACGGCGGTATCGAAGACGGGGTACCCGGTGTTGCCGGGCTTGAAGTAGAACTTCTCCCAGAAGCCCGCGACCTGGGGGATGTGGGTCTTGCGGTAGATGCCGAGGAAGCTGCCGTCGGCGTCGATGACCGCCGCCGTGTTGTAGAAGGTGCCTTCGTCGACCTTTTCGTAGATCGGGACGACGAGGACCATGCCGGTCTCCTTGGCGAGGGCGATCATGCGCTGGACGGTCGGGCCGTCCGGGATCTGCTCGGCTTCGTCGTAGTACTTCGGGTCCTGGACGGTGCAGAAGTAGCGGGACGAGAAGATCTCCTGGAAGCAGAGGATCTGGGCGCCGTCGGCGGCAGCCTGTCGGGCGAGGCCGATGTTCTTTTCGACCATCGACTCCTTGTCGCCGGTCCACTCGGTCTGCACGAGCGCTGCCCGCACGATGTTGCTCACGTCTGCGTCTCCCTGAATCCGTTGCTGGCCGCCCGAACCATACCGCCCCTTGACATTCCGTAAAGCAAAAGGGCCCCGCGAACCCAGGGTTGGCGGGGCCCTCTGAGGGCCCCTGGAGCCCGCGGTTCACCCAGATTTCGTCACAGGCGACCGTCACGGTGCGGGGCCATGAAACACATCGACCGAACCGCGACCGATCTCGCCGTCTCCCAAGGCGGTGTGATCACTAGAGAGCAAGCCGTCCAACTCGGATTCACGCCGAAGCAGATCAAGACTCGTCTTCGGTCTGGGTCCTGGCGACTCGTCAAACGGAGCGTGTACCAACTCGCCAAGCCGCGAGACCGGCGCGATCTGATGAAGACTGTGCTCGCCACCTGGCCCGGAGCAGTGGTTTCCCATGAGTCGGCCGCCGACGTCCACGGGTTTCCGTTCGTCAAGGCAAAGGGGATCACCGTTTCGCACCACAGCCGTACCACCCATGACTTCCCGCAAGTTCAGGTTCGGCGCAATCACGACCTCGACGACTGGCATGTCACGACGGTCGATGGAGTCCGAGTGACGACGGTTGCCCGGACGATCGTCGACCTCGCCGCCGACCGGTCGGTGCGCCACATCGGCGCGATGCTCGACCGGCTCGTCAGCGACAAGATGGTCGACATCTTCGAGGTGGATGCGGTGCTGGCTGCCACTGGTCGGCGCGGCAAGCCGGGCACCACCACCATGCGAGAAGTCCTGGAAGCCCGGATTGGCGAGGACTATTCGGCCTCAGAGTTGGAGCGTCGAGGGCGGAAGATCATCAGGGATGCCGGTCTCCCCATGCCTATCCCGGAGTATCCGATCCCGTGGACGGTGGGCAGGCGCTTCGACGACGCATACCCCGAATTGAAGGTCGCCATCGAGTGGGATTCGATGCGGTATCACGGTCAGAGGGCCGCTTTCGAGGCGGACCGCATCCGGGGCCGAGATGCCACGCTCAACGGTTGGGTGATTCTTCGCTTCACCTGGGAGGACGTGCATCTGCGTCCGCACACCATCGTGGAAGCGCTGCGGACGCTGCTGGCGTCGTGATCCGGCTCATATCAGACGAACCCTGGGCCTGTGGGGCCCTCCAGGGGCCCGGGGAACCCTGGGTTCGCCAGGCCCTTGCTTGACATTTTGTCAAGGAAGGGGGAATCTCGGTTGATGGGAGAGCGTGTACTGACCGTCGGTGGGGCCCAGATGGGGCCGGTGGCTCGGGATGAGACGCGGGACCAGGTCGTCGACCGTCTCCTCGCCCTCCTGCACCACGCCGCCGAACGAGGCGTCGACCTTCTCGTCTACCCCGAACTCGCCCTCACCACCTTCTTTCCCCGCTGGTACATCGAGGACCAGGACGAGATCGAAGCCTGGTTCGAAGCCGAGATGCCGTCGACCGCCACCAGGCGTCTCTTCGACGAGGCCGCCCGCCTGAAGATCGGGTTCAGCCTCGGCTACGCCGAACTCGCCGTCGGTCCTGACGGCACCCGCTGCCGCTACAACACCCAAGTTCTCGTCGACCGAGCCGGCCAAGCAGTCGGCAAGTACCGCAAGGTGCACATCCCCGGCCACGCCGAGTACGAACCTGACCGCCCGTTCCAGCACGCCGAACGCCACTACTTCGAACCGGGCGACAAGTTCCCCGTGTGGGAGGCCTTCGGCGGCCGGGTCGGAATGGCGATCTGCAACGACCGCCGCTGGCCCGAGACCTACCGCGTCATGGGTCTGCAGGGCGCCGAACTGATCCTCATCGGCTACAACACCCCTCTCCATTACGAACCCGATCCCACCCAGAACCCGCTCCAGGCCTTCCACAACCACCTCGTGATGCAGGCTGGCGCCTATCAGAACGGGTGTTGGGTCGTCGGAGTCGCCAAGGGCGGGGTCGAGGAGGGTGTCGAATCTCTCGCCGGATCGGTCATCGTCGCACCCTCGGGTCAGATCGTGGCCCAGGCTCTCACCACGGGAGACGAGTTGATCACCGCCGAAGTCGATCTCGACTTCACCCGCAACTACAAGGACACGTTGTTCGACTTCGGCCGATACCGGGTCCCCGAGGCCTACCGTCTCATCACCGAACGCAAGGGCGTGGGCCCGACGATCGAGGGGGATCGATGACGACACTCGACACCGGTACGGTCACATTCACCGTCAACGGCCGCGAGGTATCGGTCCGCAACGACCATCCCCACCTGCTCAGCGCGCTGCGGGACGAACTCGGTCTCACGTCGGCCAAGGACGGATGTTCTCCGTCCGGCCAGTGCGGCTGCTGCACGGTGCTTCTCGACGGCAAGGCCATGGTCAGTTGTGTCACCGGACTCGACAAGGCCGAGGGGAAGGTGGTCACCACCCTCGAAGGCTTCGAGCCGACCGAACGCGACCGTCTCGCCCGCGCTTTCGCCTCAACCGGCGCCCTCCAGTGCGGCTTCTGCACGCCGGGGATCGTGGTGCGGACCAAGGCGCTGATCGACCAGAAAGGCGCAGACCTCGATCGTCAGACCATCGAGTCGCGACTCGGCGCCCATCTCTGCCGTTGCACCGGATACGTCAAGATCATCGATGCGATCGAATTGTTGGCGTCGGGCGACCCGATCCCGGAGCCGGCGCTCGCCGGGAGTATCGGTGACAGCGGAGCCAAGTACGAGGGCGCCGAACTCTCCCTCGGCGACCGTGGCTACATCGACGACATGGTCGTTCCCGGCATGTTGCACGCCGCTCTCCGGCTCACCGATCACGCCAGGGCAGATGTCCTCGGTATCGACGCCTCCGCCGCCGAAGCCGAACCCGGCGTCGTCGCCGTCTATACCGCCACCGACATCCCTGGAGACCTGAGAGTCGGCCTCATCCACAAGGACTGGCCTGTGATGATCCCGGTCGGCGGTCGCACCAGCTATTCGGGCGATGTCCTCGCCGTCGTCGTCGCCGAAGACATGCTGACCGCCCGCCGGGCAGCCGATCTCGTCGACGTCGACTACCGGGAACTCCAACCGTTCACCGACCCGGCAGTGGCACTCGGCTCGGACGAGGATGCAGTCTGGGGTCTCGACGGCAACCGGCTGTCGATCTCGACCTATGCCCGCGGCGACGTCGAGGCCGCCCTTGCCGAATCCGCCCACACCGTGCACGAGGTCTTCCACACCCAGCGGGTCGAACATGCCTTCCTCGAACCGGAGTCGACGCTGGCGGTCCCCAACGAAGACGACACGATGCATGTGTATTCGGGGGGTCAGGGGGTGTGGGACGACCGCGACCAGATCGCGGCGGTGCTCGGCGTCGACCCGGCCCGGATCACCGTGGAACTCGTGTCCAACGGGGGCGCCTTCGGCGGCAAGGAGGACCTCTCCAATCAGGCGCACACCGCTCTCGCCTCGTTCCTGACGGGCCGCCCGGTCAAGTGCACCCTCACCCGCGAGCAGTCACTCCACATGCACGCCAAGCGCCACCCGATCCGGATCGAACTGTGGGCCGGATGCGACGACGACGGGAAGCTGACCGCGCTCAAGGCGCGCATGCTCGGCGACTCCGGGCCGTACGCCTCGGTGGGGATGAAGGTGCTGGAGCGGGCGGCAGGACATGCGTCCGGTCCCTACGTGGTTCCCCACATCGACGTCGAGTCGATCGCCGTCCGCACCAACAACTCGGTGTGCGGTGCCTTCCGGGGGTTCGGTGCCAACCAGGCCCAGTTCGCGATGGAAGGCGTCATGGACCGTCTCGCCGAGGCCGTCGGGATCGACGGTTGGGAGATGCGGTCTCGGAACGTGATCAGCCCGGGCGTCGTCTGGGGGCCGGGACAGATCATGGACGACGGCTGCCTCGGCGCACGCCAATGTCTGGACGCGGTCAGACCGCACTACGACGCCGCTCGGGCGGCAGGCAAGGCAGTCGGGCTCGGGCTCGGGCTCAAGAACTCGGGTCTGGGGAACGGCTTCCACGAGATTTCGAAGGCGGTCATCCGCTTCCGCTCCGACGGCCGGGTCGAAGTCCGGCACGGGTGGACCGAGATGGGCCAGGGCGTGCACACGGTGGCGCTGCAGGTGGCGGCGGAGGAACTGGCGATCGATCCGAACGTCATCGAGGTGATCGTCGACACGACCCGGCAACTCGGGTTCGGCCAGACCACCGGGTCGCGCGGCACGCTGATGGCAGCCGGCTCAGTGCGCGAGGCATGCCTGGCGGCTGATGCCGGAGGGCGTCAGCCGGACACGGACTACGAAGGCACCTACGAGATCGACTGGACCGACAGCCTCTCTTCCGGCAAGGAGAACCCGGTGATCCACTCGACCTTCAGCTACGCCGCCCAACTGGTCGTCGCCAACAAGGAGACCGGGGAGATCGAGAAGGTGGTCGCCGTCCATGACGTGGGACGAGCCGTCAACCCGATGCTGTGCGAGGGCCAGGTCGAGGGTTCGGTCCACATGGGCCTCGGGTACGCCCTGACCGAGGAATTCCCGTGCGGTCCAGACGGCAAGCCCGAGCACATGACCTTCCGCCAGCTCGACATCATCCGACCCCGCAACATGCCGAAGGTGGAGGTGGTGCTGGTCGAGGCGCCGCAACCGGACTCGCCCTACGGCATCAAAGGCATCGGTGAGATCGGCCTCGTCCCGACCGCCGGTGCGGTGGCAGCCGCCTTCCACGAGATCGACGGCCGTTGGCGCACCCACCTTCCACTCAATCGCCACGAACCGCTCGAACTCGGATGACCGGGGCCGTCACACCCGGGCTGGTCTGTGCGCACCATCACATCTATTCCGCCCTCGCACGGGGCATGCCACCGCCACCGAAGACTCCGACCACGTTCGGTGAGATCCTCGAACAGGTCTGGTGGCGGCTGGACACCGCGCTCGATCTGGACATGATCGAATGGTCGGCCAAGCTCGCCGCTCTCGAGGCGCTCGAGGTGGGAACCACGACGATCGTCGACCATCACGAGAGTCCCAACGCCATCGAAGGGAGCCTGTCGGTGCTGGTCGATGCCGCCGCCGAAGTGGGAGTGCGGGTACTCCCGGCGTACGGCGTTACCGATCGCCACGGGGCGGATGGCGCACGGCGCGGCCTGGCGGAGAACCGCCGATTCTTCGGATCGGGGGGCAGGGGATGGGTCGGACTGCATGCCGCGTTCACGTGCACCGACGAGACCATCGAAGCGGCCGCCGCGCTCGCCGAGGAGATGAGCGTGGGTGTGCACGTTCATGTCCACGAGGGTCATGAAGACGCCGGTGCTGGCCAACGTCTCGGCCGGTACTCCCGCGACGACTGGCTCCTGGCGCATTGCGTGCACCTGCCCACCGATCACGGCCTGCGGGGAACGATCCTCCACAACCCCGCCTCCAACCTGAACAACGCAGTCGGCTATGCAGATCCGCGTCGGTTCCAGAACCCGGTGGCGCTCGGCACCGACGGGATCGGGGCCGACATGCTCGGCATCTTCCGTCTCGCCTATTACCTGCACCGGTCTGTCGACGTCACCGCCTCTCCCGAGACCGCCTGGTCGTGGCTGGAGCAGGGATGGGCCATCGCCCCGGAGGCACGCAACGATCGGGTGCTGTGGTCCTACGAGCCGATGGAACCGTGGCATCTGGCGTTCAGCTCCGGCGTCCGGCCGATCGAAATCGAGGTCGATGGCTCCATCGTCTGGAACAACGGCGGGTCGACCAGGGTGGACCCGGCCGAGGTCCGAGCGAAGGCCGCAGAGCAGGCGGCGCGACTCCACGCCCGACTGTGAGGAGGATCCCATGAATGCCCCACCCCTGACACCGTTCCCGATGCACATGCTCATGGGTCGTATCGCCCACGAGTGGGAGACCCGCAGCCGAATCTTCGATCTCCCGACCGCCCGTTTCTGGTCACCGGAACCCGATGTCGACCTGTCGATGAGTTTCCTCGGCCGGCCCGCCGCCACCCCGCTCGGTCCGGCAGCCGGTCCCCATTCCCAGATGGCCCAGAACATCGTCCTTGCCTGGTTGGGCGGGGCACGGATGTTCGAACTGAAGACCGTGCAGATCCTCGACGAGCTCGAGATCGGTCGCCCCTGTATCGACATGCAGACCATCGGCTACAACATCGAATGGTCCCAGGAGCTTCAGGTGCACCAGTCCCTGGAGGAGTATGTCAAAGCGTGGATGGCGATCGAGATGCTCCGCCGCTGGGAGCCGATTTCCGGGCACATCGGTGACGCCGGACCGCACGTCTTCGACATGAGCGTCGGGTACGACCTGGCGGGAATCTCGACGGACAAGATCGGCGGCTTCATCGACGGACTGCTGGACGCGAGCGGAGAGATCGACCGTCTTCGTGCCGAGGTGCCTGCGCCGTTCGACCAATGGCGCGACCTCGACTTCGGCACCCGCATCGCCGACACCGTCACCTTGTCGACGTTCCACGGCTGTCCGCCCGAGGAGATCGAGGGCATCACCAAGCATCTGATGACCAGGCATGAAGTGGATGTGGTGGTGAAGCTCAACCCGACCCTGCTTGGCCACCGCAGGGTGCACGAGATCGTCAACGACACGCTCGGCTACGACTACGTCCAGCTCGATCCCGGTGCGTTCGACGCCGACCTCCAGTTCGAGCGGGGGATCGAACTGATCGGCGAGCTGCGTGAGTTCGCGGCTACCAACGGTCGGCGATTCGGCATCAAGCTCACCAACACCCTGGTGGTCAAGAACCACAAGGGTTTCATGCCGGACGACCCGATGTACCTGTCCGGGCCCCCGCTGCACGTGTTGGCGACGACGTTGCTGCACGAGCTCTCCCGCTCGCTCCCCGGCGTGCTCCAGACGGATGGCGGCGATGTGCAGGTCAGCTTTTCGGCCGGAGTGACCAGGGACAATGTCTCGGAGACCGTGGGACTGGGTGTGGCACCTGCGACGATCTGTTCGGACCTGCTCAAGCCCGGCGGCTATGGCCGGCTGGCTCCGATGCTGAAGCGGCTGGCCGAGGACATGCGGTCCGCCGGTGTGACCGACCTGGCGGACTGGCGCGCCCATCAGAACGGGCTGGCCGCCGCCGCCGGCCACCAAGGCGCGGTCGAACACCACATGACCAGGATGCTCTTCGGCGACGAACGGGCGATGTATCACAAGGACGGCAACGAGAAGCTCCCACGCGAGGTCGACCACGTCCTGGAGATGTGGGGATGCGTCGCCTGCAACTTCTGTGTGACCGTCTGTCCGAATGACGCCTTCTTTCGCCTGCCCACGCCCGAAGGCAGCGGACTCGACGGCCGTCAGCAGTACCTGGTGTTCACCGAGTTGTGCAACGAGTGCGGCAACTGCATGGTCTTCTGTCCGGAGGAGGGAGATCCGGCCTTGGTCAAGCCCCGGTTGTTCCTCGACCGCGAGCGATTCGACCTCGTCGACGGTCAGGCCTTCTTCGTCGATCGGACGAATGGCGATCTGAAGATCGAGTCGAAGCCGGGGTGGGAGTCGGAAGTGCCGATGCTGGTGACGCTGCTGACTGCCACCGAGGGGCTGCCGTTTCGGATCGGGGACCTCTCCTGATCAGACCGCCACCAGCGGTCGGATAGCACGCCTGAGCGCCAGCGTCAGCCCGACGGCGAGGAGCGTCACCACGGTGAGGATGGGGGCGAAGCCGGGACCGCGGGCAAGTGTCGAGACGATGACAGGCGTCGTCATTCCCCCGTAGGCGATGACGTAGAACGTGCCGGCGAGCGCCCCGCGGGTGGCGGCGTCTGTGACGATGTCCACCTGGCGCAGCCCGGCGGTCAGGCCGATCCCCGAGGCGACGCCGAGGAGCACCGCCGCCGGGAAGAGGAGACCCCAGGCACCGGTGGCGAATGCCACCGTGCCGACTGCTGTTCCCGCCGCCCCCAGACCGGTGCCCACTGGAGCGGCACGCCACGGTCCCATCCGGCCCACCAACGACCGGGAGAACAGCGTGGCAGTGGTGACGGTGATGGCAACCAGGCCGGTCACGAACAGGTCGATGCCCTCCATGTACTGGCGGAGCAGCACCGGAAACAGACCGAAAGCCACCGAAGGGAACGTGAACACCGCCAGACCGGTCGGCACGATCACCCGCAGCACGGTGCGGCGGGAGTGCGCCGGGATACCCAGGTTGGGACGGAGACGTCGAGTCGGGTCTGCGACCACGGTCTCGCGTGACCGCATCATCATCGGAACGGCGACGATCACCATCGCCAGGTGAATCACATAGGGGAGAACGGCGGGCGCCGGTCCCCACTGGCCGAGAGCGCCCGAGATGAGGGGCCCGAGCCCGAACCCGGCGTAGAGCGTGGTGGAGGTGAGCTTGGATGCGGCGAGTGGATCGCCTGCGACGTCGAGTTCCTGGATCCAGGCGCTCATCCCGGCGAACACCACGCCGGAGACGACTCCCAACAGCACCCGGCCCAGATAGAGGAGCCACAGCGCGTCAGCGCCGAGGATCATCAGCACCGAGGCCGCTCCTGACAGCGCCACGAAGGGGAGGGTCACCCGCCGGCGCCCACGCAGGTCCGATGCCGGTCCGCCCAGCAGCAGCGCCGGGATCAGCCCGATCGGGTAGGCGGCGAACAGCGCGGTGACAGTCCAGGCGCTGAGGTCGAGTCGGTCCTGATACAGCAGCAGCAGTGGCGTCGAGACATTGGTCCCGTAGGCAACGGCGAAGATGGCGACGAGGAGTCGTCGACGGTGGGCGCGGTCCGGCACGGACGCACGCTACCGGGATGCGGCGGGGAGA
>JBBDWN010000100.1:0-2978 GCA_040902855.1 Acidimicrobiia bacterium
GCCGACGGGCCCGCCTCCCCCGGTGAACTGGCGCTCTTGTGCGACACGACCCGGCCGAACATGTCGAATCACCTCGCCTGTCTGCGCGGATGCGGTCTGGTCGAGTTCGAGCGGCATGGGCGCCGTTCGACCTACCGGCTGGCGTCTGTCGAGATGGGCAGGGCCCTGCTTCAGCTCGGGTCGATCGTCCACGCCGAATGCGAGGTCGCTGCGTCATGACCGCCACCCTGGAACGCACCGCCGTCGTCGGGCGCGCCCGTCGCCTCAACCGGCTGACCATCGGCTGGAATGTGGTCGAGGGTGTCGTGGCGATCGCGGCCGGCGTCGCCGCCGGATCGGTCAGCCTGATCGGTTTCGGATTGGACTCCGCCATCGAAGTCTCGGCGGCACTCGTCCTCACATGGCGACTGGCTCGGGAACGCCAGGCAGACTGCAAGGTCGCCGACGATCGCCTCGCCCAGCGACTGGTCGCCGGGTCGTTCCTGCTGTTGGGCATCTACGTCGGGTACGAGGCCACCGTCGACCTGATCGCCGGCACACGGCCCGATGTGAGTCCGGTCGGAATCGTGCTGGCCGCCCTCTCGCTGGCAGTGATGCCGTGGCTGGCACGAGCCAAGCGGCGACTCGCTCCCGCCCTCGGGTCACGCGCCGCAAGCGCCGAGGCGGACCAGACGATGGTGTGCGCCGCCCTGTCCGCCGCGGTGCTCGTCGGCCTCGGCGCCAACGCCCTGTTCGGATGGTGGTGGGCGGACCCGGCGGCGGCACTCGTGATCGCGGCCGGTGCCGGCTCCATGGCATACGCCACGTGGAAGGCAGATTCGCTCGAAGACACCTGCTGCGCCTGAGCCGGCGCGCCGCCGCCTGCACAAGATGACCTATCGCGCAACCCGACACCAGAGATGGGGACCGATCAGAAGATCGCCTTCCCCAAGCGGACGCAGTCCGCTGACCGGGGAAGGTGGCGGCGCAACTGGTTGCGCCGCCGGAAGGGGCAGGCGACCTCGTACCATCCCCTCAAATGACTGATCTTCTCTCCGGCTCGACGTTCGTTATCGAACAGAAGCGCAAGCTCTTCGAGATGCGCAACCAGTACCGCATCTTCGATGAGGCGGGCGCCGAAGTCGGGAAGGTGGAGCAGGTGAACCAGTCGCCGCTGGCGCTGCTGGCCCGCCTCGGGACCGACCTGGACGCCATGCTCCCGACCACCCTCGAAGTCCACGACGCCGCCGGCCAAACGGTCCTTCTGATCCGCAAGCCGTGGTTCCGTCTCACGCTGTCGGTGTCGAAGCCGGACGGCACTGTTCTCGGTTCGATCGCCAAGCGGATCCGGATGGGCAAGGCCCGGTTCACGATCTCGGACACTTCCGGCTCCGAACTCGGCGAGGTTCGTGCCCAGAACTGGCGGGCGAAGGATTTCGTGATCACCGACCAGGCTGGCAACGAGATCGCCCAGGCCACCAAGAAGTGGCGGGGTCTGGCCACCGAGATGTTCACCGACGCCGACACCTACGTCGTGAACTTCCAGCCGTATGCGGCCGAACCGCTTCGCAGTCTCGGCCTGGCGGCGGCGTTGGCGATCGACGTGATTTTGAAGCAGTCGGACTAACCGGGTTGGCGATGGCGGCTCTGTTCACCCCGGAGGGCGACGCGTTCGTCCCGTCTGAGCTGTGCCGTGGCGGCTGGGATGACACACACCAGCACGGCAGCCCTCCGGCGGGGCTGTTGGCCAGGGCGATCGAAAAGGTGCCGACGGCGGTACCGATGCAGGTGGTGCGTCTGGTCATCGACCTGTTCCGCCCGGTCCCATTGACGCCCCTCCACACCACCGCCCAGGCGGTCCGCGACGGCCGCCGGATCCAGGTGCTCGACGCCGGGCTATTCGCAGGCGACGTCCAGGTGGGCCGGGCAACTGCGCTGAAGATCCGCACCGCCTCATTCGACCTCGACCCGCATCTGGGCACCGTGTCGACGATGCCGGGCGGACCGGACTTGCTGGAGCCTCTCGTCTGGGATCCGAACAACGATCAGGGGCGGGTGATCCGTTTCCATCGCCAGGCGGTGGAGATCCGCAGCTTCGAGGATTCTTTCGCCTCGTACGGCCCCGGCCAGTCCTGGTTCCGGCTCAACCAGCCGTTGGTGGAGGGCGAGACGCTCACCCCGTTCGTGCGGCTGGGGACGATCTCCGACCTGTCCAACGGCAACGCCCAGCGTCTCGACATCGAGTACTGGACCTACATCAACGCCGACATCACCCTCTACGCCCACCGCATGCCGGAAGGCGAATGGATCGGGATGACGAGCCACGCCGACCAGCACGGCACCGGCGTCGGCGTGGTCTCCACCACCGTCTACGACACGTCCGGCCCGATCGGCAGCATCCACCAGTCCCAGTTGATCGACGGGCGGTGACCTCCCGTTCCGGTGTCACGGCCGCACTCCGAGGCGGGACTTCGGTCCCACGGTCGTCGCCAGGCGTCCTTGTGCGGCGGAGATGAACCGGCACAGGTAGGCGCGTGTCTCACGCGGATCGATGATCTCTTCGACGCCGAAGGCCTCGGACGTGCGGAACGGCGACGCCGACGCACGGAGCTCCGCCTCGAGTTCTGCCTCTCGCGCCCTGGGGTCGTCCGCAGCTTCAATCTCTCGCCGGAACGCGGCGGCGAGTTCCTCCTCGCGCAGGCGTGCACCGGGGGCGATCTCCTGGCGGGCGATCCGATCCCGCAACAGGCCGACGATGTCGGTCACCCGGCCGCCCGACGTGCGGCCGTTCTTGTCGTCAGCAGTCACCAGCGACGGGTTCTCGCCCTGTCACCACGATTGTCCACAATCTGGTTGACAATCAATCCCTCCCAACACGGCCCTTGTCCGTCCGCTGCCAGTACGTGCGCTCGCCCAGCCAGCGTCATCCACGGATTGGTACGGGCCCGGCTGCGAGGAAGGCCAACGGTGGGCGCAGCCCAGCGCGGCCAACCCGCCAG
>JBBDWN010000101.1:0-1394 GCA_040902855.1 Acidimicrobiia bacterium
GCGTTGCGGTTCAGAAATGAACCGCTGCCCCGCTAAAAAGCGGAAATGGGTGAGGCTGTTGCGCCGCTGAGGGTTCCTGCGTTTCGGGCGCTGTGGCTCGCCGCCATGTTCTCGAGCCTCGGCACCTTCCTGCAGGCGGTCGCCGGATCGTGGCTGATGCTGGAGTTGACCGACTCCGCCACCTGGGTGGGGTTGATGGTCGCCTCCAACCTGGCACCGACCCTCTTCCTGGCGGTGCTGGCCGGCGCCATCGCCGACCTCTTCGACCGCACCAAGGTGATGATCGCCGCCCAGAGCCTGTCCGGGCTCTCGGCGGTGGCGATGGCAGTCGTCACCGCCACCGGACACATCACTCCCGGTCTGCTCCTCGGCCTCGGCCTGCTCTTGGGTGTCGGCGTCGCCTTCAACCTCCCCGCCTGGCAGGCCTTCGTTCCTGACCTCGTCCCGCGCGGAATGGTTGCCTCGGCCGTCGCCCTCAACTCTGTCGCGTTCAACGTGGCCAGAGCGATCGGGCCGGCCATCGGCGGTCTGATCCTCGCCACCCTCGGAGCCCAGGTGGCCTTCGGGCTGAACGCCCTCTCCTACGGGGCGGTCGTCGTCGTACTCGCCACGGTGGGCAGCAAGATCAAAGTGGCTGGCCAACCGGCGGAACATTCGATGTCCGAGGCGATGGCGCTCGGACTCCGCTTCGCTCGTTTCACGCTTCCGTTTCGACGGGTACTCCTCCTGGCGGGCCTCTTCGCCATCTGTTCGGCCGTCATCCAGGCCGTCCTTCCCAGCCGTACCGCCGAACTCGGCGGCCAAGAGTGGACCTACGGACTGCTGCTCGGGTCGATGGGGTTCGGGGCACTCATCGGAGCGTTCACCCGCCCTCGCTTCGTTGCCCGGCTCGGAGCCAGGGCCGTTCCCGTGTCGCTGACCGTCTTCGGTGTTTCGGGAGTGGCCCTGGGTCTGGCCCCGTCGATCCCGGTGGCAGTCGTTTCCCTCGTCGTGATCGGAGGGTGCTGGGTCTGGGCTCTGACGACATTGAACGCCACGGCCCAGCTGATGGCGCCCGGCTGGGTGCGGGGCCGGGCGATGAGCCTCTACACGCTCGCTTTCGCCGGGATCATCCCGATCGGATCCACTCTCTCCGGGGTCGTGGCCGATGCGATCGGGGCGGGTGCGGCCAACGTGGTCTTTTCGAGCGGGGCGATCCTCCTCGGGTTGGCCGCCCCCCGTTTTGGAATCCCCGCCCTGGCCGATGTCGAGAGTCCGGACTTCGAAGAGGACCGCATCGTGCCGCCACACGCCGCCACCGAGGGCGGGCCGGTGCTCATCTCCAACACCTGGATCGTCGATCGCGACCATCTCGACGAGTTCCTGCCTGCGATGCAAAAGGTGCGTCTCGTCCG
>JBBDWN010000101.1:1494-2972 GCA_040902855.1 Acidimicrobiia bacterium
AGGGTGACCGGCAACCGCCGCCCTGAGAACCGGTAGTCCGTGCCATCCTGGGGACCGCCGGCCTGGCAGCATCCTGACGGGAGGAGAGACATGGAATTCCGGAGTCTGCGGTACGAGGCGACCGACCGGATCGCCACGATCACCCTCGACCGCCCAGATCGCCTGAACGCCATCGACGAGCACATGCCGTCCGAGATCAGGGCGGCGGTCGAAGCCGCCGAGGCCGACCGGGGCGTGCACGTCATCGTCGTCACCGGTGCCGGACGCTCCTTCTGTTCCGGGTACGACCTGAAGGATTTCGCCGAGGCGCCGAACGCTCCGTACAGCCAGGACATGCCGTGGGATCCGATGCTCGACTTCGAGATGATGTACCGCAACACCCAGGACTTCATGTCGCTGTGGCGTTCCCACAAACCGACCATCGCCAAGGTGCGCGGGCATGCCGTTGCCGGAGGGTCTGACATCGCACTCGCCTGTGACATGGTCGTGATGGCCACCGATGCCGTCATCGGCTACCCGCCCGCCCGCGTCTGGGGCTGCCCGACCACCGCGATGTGGATCTACCGACTCGGGATGGAGCGGGCCAAGCGGATGCTGTTCACAGGTGACCTCGTCACCGGCGTCGAGGCAGCCGAGATGGGTCTGGTCCTGGAGGCAGTCGTCGAGTCAGACCTCGACAGCCGCGTCGACCAACTGGCCGGCAGGATGGCGGGGGTTCCCAAGAACCAGCTGATGATGCAGAAGCTGATGATCAACCAGGCTGTCGAGTCGATGGGGCTCACCCAGACTCAGATGTTCGCGACGATCTTCGACGGCATCACGCGTCACAGCCCGGAAGGCGTGTGGTTCAAGCAGCGAGCGGAAGAAGTGGGATTTCAGCAGGCGGTGAAGGAGCGGGACTCCGGAGACCCGATCGGACCGTGATGCAACCGATCGACGCCGGACGGTGTTCTTCCGACTGATGGACGAACTGTGCGACCGACTGGCCGTCGATCTCGACGGGACATTCGAAGACCTCGTCGCTGCGATACGAGACGATCTCTACTCGGGGTTGCGGCGGATGCACGGGCACGAGGGCGAGGACCTCGCCCAGGAGACGCTGATTCGCGCCTACCAGGCACTGGCCGGCTACGACGCCGCCCGCATCCGGCAGTTGCACCTGCGACCGTGGATCTGGACGATCGCCCTCAACCTGGGTCGGAACCGGATCCGCGACAACGCTCGCCGACCGTTACCGGTCGAACTCGAAGACCGGCACGGCACCGACGATCCGGAACCAGCTGACACCGTCGCGTGGGACGCCCGATTCGATCGGCTTTCGTTCGCGCAACGCCGAGCGGTCGTCCTGCGCCACGTCGTCGACCTCTCGTACGACGAGATCGCCGAGGCGACCGGACGTCCGGAAGGAACCGTCAAAGCCGACGTCAGCCGCGGCCTCGCCCGGCTGCGAACGATCATGCAGGAGGAAGACCGATGAC
>JBBDWN010000102.1:0-18045 GCA_040902855.1 Acidimicrobiia bacterium
GAGTCCTTTGCTACCCAGGGTTAGATCGGACTCCCACGTCCTTTCCAGCCCGCGGAAGCGAGGGCTGCGTGGTAGCTCCCGCTTCCGCGGGCTGAAGTGGACGTATACGTCCGAACAAACCCAGGGTTGGAACGGATCAGGGTGCGCGTTCACCAGTCGGCGGCGATGTACTTGGTCTCGAGAAACTCGGCGATGCCCTCGTGGCCGCCCTCGCGACCCAGCCCGCTCTGCTTCATGCCGCCGAAGGGTGCCGCCGGATCCGAGATGAGACCCCGATTGATGCCCACCATGCCCGCCTCGATCCCCTCGGCCACCCGCAAAGCACGGGACAGGTCGTTCGAGTACACGTACGACGCCAAACCGTGGATCGTGTCATTGGCCAGGCGGACGGCGTCGTCGTCGCTCTCGAAGGTCACCACCGGAGCGATCGGACCGAAGATTTCCCGGCTGAGCACCGGCGAGTCGGGCATGACGTTCCCCAGCACGGTCGGCTCGAAGTAGAAGCCCTTCCGATCCGGGGCGTGACCACCGGTCAACACGGTGGCGCCCGCTCCTGTCGAGGTGTCGACCACGTCCGACATGTCCTCCTGGGCGGTGCGATTGATCAGCGGACCGAGGTCGACGTCAGGATCTGATCCCGGACCGACCCTGGTGGCAGCCATCGCCTCAGACAGCTTCTCGGAGAACTCCTTCGCGACCGAGGCGTGGACATAGAAGCGATTGGCGGCGATGCAGGACTGACCGCCGTTGCGCATCTTGGCGATCATCGCTCCCTCGACGGCAGCGTCGATATCAGCGTCGCCGAAGACGAGGAACGGCGCATTGCCGCCCAACTCCATGGAGGCGTTGACGATGCGGGCGGATGCCTGCTCCAGAAGAATCCGGCCGACTTCGGTCGATCCGGTGAAGGAGATCTTGCGCACGCGATCGTCGGCCAGCATCGCACCGACCACCTTCGACGAGCGAGACGATGGAACCACGTTGAGCACGCCCGCGGGGAGTCCCGCCTCGGCGAGGATGTCGGCGATCGCCAGCGCGGTCAGCGGCGTGTCGGACGCCGGCTTGAGGATCATGCTGCACCCGGCGGCGATCGCCGGGCCGATCTTGCGTGTCGCCATCGCTGCGGGGAAATTCCACGGTGTGACCAGCAGCGAGACACCGACGGGCTGGCGGATCGTGATGATGCGCTTGTCCCCGCCCGGGGCGGTAGTGATGGAACCGTCGTTGGTCAGCGCCTCGCTGGAGAACCATCGGAAGAACTCGGCGGCATAGACGATCTCGGCTCGCGCCTCACGCTGTGCCTTGCCCATCTCGGAAACGATCAACTCGGCGAGCCCGTCCGCCCTTTCCGTCATCAGCTGCCAGGCCGACCGGAGGATCTCGCTACGGGACCGTGGACTCGTCTGAGACCACGAGCCGAGCGCCGCTGCCGCGGCGTCCACCGCGGCGACGGCATCTTCCACCGAGCCGCTGGCCACCTCGGCGATCGGCTCGGCAGTCGACGGATCCAGCACTTCGATGGTCTCGCCGTCCGATGCCGCCTGCCATCTGCCGCCGATGTATAAGGCCGTCTTCTTGTCGCTCGCAAGGTCGTCGAGGATCGTCATGGGCTCATGCTCCGTTGAGTCGTCTCTCTTCGATGGTACGTACCCGCAGACCCGTGCGCGTCGAGCCCTCGACTCGCCTGCAATGGCCCTCGTTCCGTACACTCACGCCGGTTCCATGACCCCGCCGAATCCACTTCATCGCGCTCTCCATCTCGGTCCGCTCACCGTGTGGCCACCGGTCGTGCTCGCCCCCATGGCCGGTGTCACGAACGCT
The DNA here is from genome assembly GCA_040902855.1 of Acidimicrobiia bacterium. Lineage (GTDB taxonomy): Bacteria > Actinomycetota > Acidimicrobiia > Spongiisociales > ZC4RG35 > DATHWB01. Next base: position 1,822 of record JBBDWN010000102.1, read on the forward strand.
CCGTTCCGCAGGCTGTGTCGCCAGCACGGAGCGGGTCTCTATGTGAACGAGATGATCGGGGCCAAGGCGCTGGTCAACGGCGACCCCAAGACGTCGCTGCTCGCCAGTTTTCCGCCCGACGAGTCCCCCCGTTCGATCCAGCTCTACGGAACCACGCCCGGGCCGGTGGGTGAGGCGGTGGCGATGCTGATCGAAGACCGCGGGGCGGACCACATCGACCTCAACTTCGGTTGTCCCGCCCCCAAGATCACCCGTCATGGGGGAGGGGCGGCGTTGCCGTACCGGATCGACCTCTTCCAACAGATCGTCCGGGCCGCCGTTCGCAACGCCGGGCAGGTGCCGGTCACCGTGAAATACCGCAAGGGCATCGACGACGATCACCTCACCTATCTCGATGCGGGCCGCGTCGCCCAGGACGAAGGGGTGGCCGCCGTCGGCCTTCATGCCCGCACTGCCGAGCAGTTGTATTCGGGTGCGGCCGACTGGACGGCGATCGCCCGGTTGAAGGAGACCCTCACGGTGCCGGTGCTCGGGAACGGCGACATCTGGGAAGCCGCCGACGCTCTCCGGATGATCGACGAGACCGGGTGCGACGGCGTCATCGTCGGGCGGGGATGCCTTGGGCGGCCGTGGCTGTTCGGCGATCTCGTGCGGGCCTTCGACGGTGATCTCACCGTGTCGGTCCCCACGCTGAGCGAGGTGCGCGGCGTCATGACCGAACACGCCCGGCTGCTGGTCGACTGGTTCGATCTGTTCACGGGCATCCGGTCCTTCCGCAAGCACACCGGCTGGTACTTGAAGGGCTACCCGGTCGGACCCGAGATCCGCCGTCGGCTGTCCGTGGTCGAGGATCTCGATGACCTGGGTGCCGTCCTCGCCGAACTGGATCCCGATGCGCTGCCGCACGAAGGCGCCACCCGGATGACCCGGGGCCACAGTCACGGTCCGAGACCGGTACGGCTCCCGCACCGCTATCTGGAAGGCGACTGGGACTCCGACATGCCCGCCGAAGCCGAGATGGCAGTGTCCGGCGGCTGAACGTGGCGGAGATCTTCCTCAACATCCTGGGACCGGTCGCTCTCATCGTCGGCCTCGGATTCATTGTCGGCAGCAGGCTCGACGTCGACCCGTCGACGCCGTCGAAGCTCGCGTACTGGGTGTTTGGCCCGGCTTTTGTCTTCGACGCCTTGTTCCGTGCCGAGCTGGAGGCGAACGTCGTGCTGCGGGTGATGGTCGCGGCCGGTGGGGCGTTGATCGTCTCCGGCCTGGCCGGATGGCTGTCTGCCCGGCTGACAGGAAGGAGCCGGGAGGAGAACGCCGCCGTCCTCACCACTTCGATCTACGGCAATGTCGGCAACTACGGGCTGGCGGTCGTCGCCTTCACTTTCGGTCCCGAAGCCCTGCCCGTCGCGGCCCTCCTCATGGTCATCATCAACATCAGCGGGTTGCTCGTGGGAGTGGCTTCTGCAACCGGCGTCGAGCACTCGATCGGCAGAGCGGTCCGGCGGGCGTTTGTCGCTCCGATGTTCCTCGCCGTCATTCCGGCGGTGATGCTCAACGTCGGAAACATCAGCCTCCCGCCGGTGCTCGACCGTCCGGTGGCGCTGCTCGCCCAGGCGATGATCCCGCTGATGCTCGTCACTCTCGGGATCCAACTTGCCGGGATGGGCATGCCCCGTCTGGACGGTGTGGCTGCCCGGGCTCTCACCGCCAAGCTCGTCGTCCAACCTGTCGTGGCTGCCTGGCTGGTGTGGCTGTTGGCCCTCGACGAAGTCTCGGGGGGAGCCGTCATCATCCAGGCCTCGATGCCGCCTGCAGTGTTCGCCGCGCTGATCGCCCTGGAACACGATCTCATCCCCGATCGTGTCACCACCATCGTCCTGGGCGGCACCCTGCTCAGCGCGCTCACCGTTCCGCTGGCGATCCTCTACGTGACCTGACGGACATGATCAGCCATCCAACCTCGCAGGACGAACTCCTAGGCTGACGGGGTGGTTTCCAAGCGTCTCGCACCGTACCGGGTCTCCATCTTCTCCGAGATCACCGCGGCCGCCCAGGAAGCGAAGGCTGTGGATCTCGGCCAGGGCTACCCCTCGTGGGAGGGTCCTGCGTTCGCCAAGGACGAAGCGATCAGGGCGCTGGCCGAAGAGTCGAACCAGTACCCGCCCTACATCGGCCTCCCCGTGCTCCGACAGGCCATCGCCGACCGATGGGAGCTGGATACCGGCATGGCGATCGACCCGGCACGCTCGGTCACTGTCACCTCCGGCTGCACGGAGGCGTTGTCGTCGACCTTCATCGGAACGTTCGACCCCGGTGACGAGGTGGTCCTGTTCGAGCCGGCCTACGACGCGTATCCGGTCGGTTGTGCCCTCTCCGGAGCCATCCCCCGATACGTCACCCTGCACAGCCCCGACTGGTCGATCGACCCCGACGAGCTGCGTGCGGCCTTCTCACCGCGGACGGCCGCGATCCTTCTGAACACGCCGCACAACCCGACAGGGAAGGTGTTCACGGCAGACGAGTTGGTGCTCATCGCCGAGTTGGCGACCGAGTTCGACGCCATCGTCGTCACCGACGAGGTGTACGAGCGGATGGCCTACGCCCGGGACCACATCCGCATGGCCACCCTGGAAGGGATGTGGGAGCGAACGCTCACCCTTTCCTCAATCGGGAAGTCGTTCTCCCTCACGGGCTGGAAGACCGGCTGGGTGATCGGTCCGGAGGGACTCGTGGCCAACGTGCGATCTGCCAAGCAGTTCCTCACTTTCACGACTCCGAATCCGATGCAATGGGGGTCGGCGGCTGCGCTACGCGCTCCGCAGTCCTATTACGACGAACTCAGGTCGATGTACCTGGCCAAGCGCGACCGGCTGGTCGACGGACTGGCGGCGCTCGGATTCGGCGTGCGCGCCCCCGAAGGGGCCTACTACGTCCTCGCGGATCACACCGGGTTCGGGATCGGCGACGACGTGGCCTTCGTGAAGCACCTCATCGCTGAAGTTGGCGTCGCGGCCATCCCGCCGTCTGCTTTCTATCACTCGTCCGGCGAGGGCACGCGGCTGGTCCGTTTCGCCTTCTGCAAGTCCGACGAGGTCCTCGACGAGGCCCTCGACCGCATGTCCCGCCTCTGAACGACCGAACCGTGGGCCAGCGGGGCCCTCAGAGGGCCCCGCCAACCCTGGGTTCCAGGGGCCCATAGGGGGCCCCGGGAGCCCAGGGTTCAGGGGGTGAGGAGGACCTTGCCGGTGGTTTGGCGGGACTCGAGAGCGCGGTGGGCATCGTCGGCCTGCTCCATCGGGAATGTGGCGCCGATCCGCACGTCGAGCTTCCCCGCTTCGATCCAGGCGAACAGGTCGTTCGTTCGCCCCACCAACTCCTCGCGTGTCGCGATGTAGTTGCCCATCGTCGGACGGGTCAAGAACAGCGAACCGCCCCGCGCCAGCCGCAACGGGGCGACGGGCTCGACGGCCCCCGAGGCGTTGCCGAATTGCACCATCATCCCCCGTGGCCGCAGCAGCTCCAGCGAGCGGTCGAACACGGTCTGGCCGACCCCGTCGTACACGACGTCGAGGGCATGCGGTCCGGCGATCTCTTCAACCGCGTCTCCGAAGTCGGCGTCTCGATACATGATCACGTGGTCGGCGCCGGCACGCCGAGCCAGTTCGGCCTTCTCCTCGGTGCCGACGGTGGTGAACGCCTCGGCACCCTTCATCTTCGCCATCTGGATGAGAAGCAGTCCCACGCCACCGGCACCGGCGTGGATCAGGCATCGGTCGCCGTCCGACAATGGGAACGTATCGGTCACCAGATAGTGGGCAGTGATCCCCTGCAGCATGACGGCCGCCGCCACTTTCAGCGGGACTCCATCCGGAACGGGAACCACCCCGCTCGCGTCCAGTGCCACGCGCTCCGAGTACGAGCCGAGGCCCATGGCCCATGCCACCCGGTCGCCGACAGCGGTCCCGTCGACTCCCTCTCCGACTTCGATGACCGTCCCCGCACCTTCCTGTCCGGGGATGAGCGGGAACTGCATCGGATAGAGCCCGCTCCGGTGGTAGGTGTCGATGAAGTTGAGGCCTGCTGCCTCGACCTCGACCAGGACCTGATTCGGGCCGGTCGCCGGGTCGTCGACGTCGACCCATTCGAGGACTTCCGGTCCGCCGGTGGTCGTGATTCGGATTGCCTTCATCGGGGCTCCTTCGGTGGTTCGGTTGTCCAGCCTCTTCGGCTCAGCTCTTCGGCGAGGGCGCGATCCGAGAACGTCGCCAGCTCCGGTTGCCATTCCAGGTGCAACGGGCGGTCGGCTTCGAGCAGACGCTCCACCGTGTCGCGAATCGTGCGGGCCCACGCCCGTCCGGATGCCTCGAACTCCACCGAAATGGTGGCGTCGGGATTGACGGTGTACACCTTGACCTCAGGATGCGGATTGGTGCGGGACCCCGTCTCCCCGTACGCCAGCAGCACGCTCCCGGCCGGGACGTCCTGGATGCCGCCGTCGTTGATGAAGTCGCCGACGAAGGCCCATCCTGATGACTTGGTCGGGTCGACGTCGTACACGACCTTGGCCCAGTGTTTGCGACGGTGGTCGCCTACGAGCGGAACGTCGACGGCGACGATCGGGGATTCGACAGGCATGACGCCCGAGCGTATACGCCATGTTCGGACAGGGGAACCCGCCACACCGACCGCTGCTGGGCGCGAATCGGACCTCCTTCGTGACTAGCGTTGCCCCATGGCACGGTTGAGGCTGTTCGCCGGGCTGCGTGATCTCGCAGGGACGGGAAATGTCGACATCGAAGGCGAAACGGTCGCCGACGTCCTGGACGCGGCCTGCGTGCGATTCGGTTCCGGGTTCACCGCCGGACTCGCCAACGCTCGCGTGTGGCTCAACGGCGAGGAAGCCCGGCCCGTCGATCCGGTCGGTCCGGACGACGAGGTGGCCCTGATACCCCCGGTGTCAGGCGGGTCGCACGCATTCGATGCCCCGAGCGCCAACCCTGGTCTGGAACTTTTCGCCCCCATCGCGATCGTGGCGGCTCTCGTGCTGGCCAACCTCGCTTCGGATCCGTCCTGGTGGCCTGTGGCGGTGGTCGGTCTGGTGACAGCCTGGGTGGTCGACGTCGTCGAGGTCATGACCGGCCGCGGACGGGACTTTCCGCTCATGCCCACGCTGCTCGCGATGCTCGCCGCAGTCGTCGGCGTGTGGACGCTCGGCGGTGTCGGGCTGGGTCTCGGTCTTCTTGCCGCGGTGGTCTTCCCGCTCGGCTGGGGCGTTGCCAGTGACGGGTCGCGCATGATCCAGATCCTTGGTCCGTCGATCCTGCTCACCTTCGTCGCGTGCATGACCATCGGCTCTCTCGTGCTTGCGACCGGCGTCGCACCCGCTCCTCGGATCGTCGGGGTCTATCTGGCCGTCATGGCCGTCACCGTCGTCTCCGCATCCCTGATCGACCGACTGCAGCATCTTCCGATCGGAGATCCGTTCACGGTGTCATCGCTCATCGCGGTCGTCACCACTCTCGTGGCGGCCGCCGTGTGGGATCTGGATCTCGTCACGTTCCTGATCGTGGGACTCGTCACAGCCGTCGCTCTCGTCGCGGGACGCGGTCTCGGGTCGTTGCTCCGAACCCGCCAGATCATCCTCATCGAGCGACCACCGGGTCTCCTGTCCGTCCTGGACGGAATGATCCTGGCGGGCGCCCTGTATCTGCCGGTTCTCGGACTGGCCGGCTGATCAGACCGCTCGGCCGAGTCGCAACCTCGCTCGGCCCTCGCTGGCGCGCCCAGGATGGAAGGTCGTCGGGTTCAGGACGTCCAAAGATCGGTCTGCGTTCACCTCTTTTCGGCGCGGTAGACCCGGACGTCGACCCGCTCAATAGTCACCAGGCCGTCACCGATCATCGCATCCAGGGTGGGGAGAATCGACTCGATAGCCTCGGAGGTGTCGACACATTCGATGACGATGGGAAGGTCCTCGGACAGCCGGAGTATGTGGGCACTGTGCAGTCGGCTGGACTTTCCGAAGCCCTCGATACCGCGCAATACCGTCGCTCCGGCGAGGCCCGCCTTGCGCAACGCTTCGACAATCGCCTGCGACAGGGGTCGCCCGTCGAAAGTGTCGGATTCGCCGATGAAGATTCTGAGGAGTCGGTTGTCGGTTTCGTTCTTCACGGAGCGCCTCGCTTTCAACGCGTCATCTGATAGCCGGCCGCAGCCAGGGCAACCCCGAGTACGGCCATCACGGTGAGGTTCAGAACTGCCTGCAGAGACGGTCTCGGGATCACCCCAAGGGCACGGGTCTCGACCATCCAGGTGGAAAAGGTGGTCAAGCCCCCGCTGAATCCAGCCGCGGCCGTCCACCACAACGAGTCATCACCGGCCCCGAGGCAGATCCCCAGAAGGAACGCACCGACGAGATTCACGGTGGCGGTACCCACAGGCATCGCCGATCCTGTCAGCCGCTGCATGGCGCCCGAGATCAAGTACCGGCCGAGCGCCCCGATCGATCCCGCTACGGCCAATATTAAAGGCGTCACCGTCCGACGCTTCCCAACCGGTCGCCGATGAGAGCCGCGGTCAAGCCGCCCAGTGTGGATGCGACCACGTACGACAGCGCAACCGTCATCGAGCCGGAGGCGACCAGGTGAAACACTTCGACGCTGAACGCCGAGAACGTGGTGAATGAGCCGATCGCTCCGATCGCCCAGAACTGCAACGACCATCTCGTGACGTCTGCACGCTGGTGGCGGGCGAGATAGAACCCGAGTAGCAGTGAACCCGCGACGTTGATCGCGGCAGTCGTCACAGGAAAGCTGCCGGAAGGTTGGAACATTTCACCGATCCCGGATCGCGCGGCTGATCCGACGAGCCCTCCGCCAAGCACTGCCATCGGCGCCGCCAGCCCGGGCAGTCTGCCAACCCAAGTGTGAAAGGTTGGACGACGCCCGCTCGAGTGTGGTGACACCTGGACTCCTCACCTCTTCGGTATTGGTAGGAGCCATCAGCCTGTACGGCGGTTCCGGCGAGCCCCATCGCCGACAGGAAAAGTGTAGACCAAGGCAGTACTGCAGCGCTCGCTCGAGTTCTCTCGACTGCCCTTTCCGGGGTACCATCGCTCCGATGTCCACTCGGAGTTTCCTCCGCGGGCTCTCGTTCCTTCTTGTTGCGGTCCTCACAGGTACGACCGCGCAGCCGAGCGCGCTCTCCGTGACAAAGGCCGAAGTCGATGCAGCGTGTGCGGATTCGTCGCAGGCCTACGGCGTCTATCAGGAGCGTCAGGCGGCGTTCGAGGAGGCCGCACTCGCCTGGGAACGGACCCTTCAGGAGATCGAGGCCATCCGCTACGAGCGCGATCGGCTGGCCGGTGTGGTCGAGCGTCGCGAGTCCGAGATCGCCGGGATCGAACAGCGTCTGCAGGATCTGGCAGTCGAGATGTACATGCAGGGCGGATCCGGGTCCGAGCTGGTGCTGTTCGCCGACTCGGTCGACGAGCTGATCACCGGATCGGAGTTCCTCGCCGTCGCTACGAGACGCGAGTCGGGCTCACTCGACGACATGCTGGCTGCTCGGGCGGACCTCGAGCGGTTCCGGGCTGACCTCGCCGACCTCGATTCCGAGCTCCGTATCGTCGAAGCCGAACAGGCAGCGGTGTCCCAGACCCTCGGAACGCTCGCCGAAGAGGCCGAGGCGGCGTATTCGCAGTTGAGCGGCAAATGCCGGGAACTGACCTCCAAGCGCAACGCCGAGATCGCCGCCGCACGGGCCAGGGAGCTGGCACGGCAACGGGGGGCCGGCGGCGGCGTCGGGGCGATCGAAGGATTCCGCTGCCCGATCCCTGGTTCATCGTTCATCGACACGTGGGGTTTCCCGCGGTCCGGTGGTCGGACACACAAGGGCGTCGACATGTTCCAGCGTTGGGACGCTCCGATCATCGCGGCTGCGAGCGGGACTGTGTCCCTCGGCAACGGCGGCCTCGGGGGGCGGACCATCTGGCTGAACGGTGACGATGGCTACGGCTATTACTACGCCCACCTGAGCAGGTTCAACGTCTCGTCAGGCCAACGGGTCGGAGCGGGGGATGTCATCGGGTTCAACGGCGACTCCGGCAACGCCCGAGGCGGCGCGCCCCACCTCCACTTCGAGATCCACCCGGGCGGCCGGGGAGGTCGGGCGGTGAACCCGTATCCAACCGTCGCCGCCGCGTGCCGGTAGCCTGACCCCCATGCCCGCTCGACGCAAACTGGACCAGGTCCTCGACGAGGAGTTCCTCGACGACATTGACGAGATCGACATCGAAGAATTGCGCAGTCGTCGCCAGCTGGCGGTCGACGTCGAAAAGGAACTCTCCTACTACCGGCGGCTTCTGCACGGCCGGATGGATCTTCTTCGGTTTGAGAGGCGGAGACGCACCGGCGAGGAGTCCCGCAGTCTCATCGACTCACTTGTCGAGATTCTCTCCGACCCGTCCGGCGGCGACGGTCACGATCCGCGTCGCACGATCCTCGATACCGACGTCCCGCCTCTGCCCGATATCGGTCGCCGCGAGGTGGATGCCGTGCTCGGCGACGACGTCCTGGCGAAACTCGACACGGTCGACGACGAGGGTCTCGCTTCTGCGCTGGAGGCGGTCCAGGCGATCGAGAGTGAGATCTCGGGTAAGCGACACCGGGTGCAGCAAGTGGCTGACCTTCTTTCCACGCAGATCGCCGAGCGGTACCGCTCGGGCGCCGCGGAGTCGGTTTCGCCCTGAACGCCATGATCGCCGTCGTCGAGCGATCCGGTCTCGACGAGGCCTTCCACCACGGCTGCGTGGCGGCCGTCGATCCCAACGGTGAACTGGTCGCACGTTTCGGTGACATCGATCGGTCCTTCTACGTGCGATCGTCGGCCAAGCCGTTCCAGGCTTCGGTGGCGGTGGATCTCGGCGCCGACCTCCCGCCTGAGCATCTGGCTGTCGCCTGTGCGTCCCACGAAGGCACGCCGACCCATGTCGCCATCGTGCGCAAGATCCTCTCCGACGCCGGACTCGACGAGTCGTCGCTGCGCTGTCCCCCCGCCCGGCCCATGTCGGCCACGGCCGACCGTCTCGAGGCCGCGCGAGGCTCGGTCGACGAGCGCCGCGTGTTCCACAACTGCTCGGGAAAGCACGCCGCGATGTTGCGGGCCTGCGTCGCTCAGGGCTGGGAGACCGAGACGTACTTCGATTCGAGCCATCCCCTCCAGGTCGCCATATTGGAACGGTTGCGGGACGTCGGTGCCCTCGTGGACGATCGCGTCGGTATCGACGGGTGCGGGGTGCCGGTCAGTCGGGTGAGTGCCCGGACGCTGGCGACTGCGTTCAACCATCTGAACACTGCTCCGTTCGCCCGAGTCCGTACGGCCATGCACAGATTCCCCGCGCTCGTGTCCGGCACCGGGAATGCCGACACCGAGATCGCCGTTGGACTCGATGCGGTCGCCAAGCGGGGCGCCGAGGGTTTGTTGGCTGTGGCCGCGGCAGGCAGGGGAGCGTTGGTCGTGAGGTGTTGGGACGGGTCTGAGCGGGCTGTGGCCGTGGCCACCCGACACGCCCTTTCCCGGCTCGGCTGGATCAACGAACGCACGCCGCTCTCGGCTCGTCTCCTCCGTCCGGTTCGCGGTGGCGGAGAGGTCGTCGGTAGCGTCCGTCCCGTCTTCGAATTCGAAAAGTCATGAACCGGATCAACGGCATCCCAGTCAGTATCGAGAGTCTTCGTCCCCGCGCACCGGCCACGGGACCGTTTGCGCGTGCGCCTTTTCTGAGCGCCGTGACCGCCCTCACGGGCGAAACGCCGACCACGGTCACGGACGACTCGTCTGCCATCATCGTCGTCGAGGCTGACGGCGAGATCCGTCTCGCCGGAGACTCCGACCTCACCGACTACCACTGTCCGCTGGGTTCCGAGGTGAAGTCGGCCGTCGCCTTCCTGGTGGACGCCGCAGACCCCGGGACCCGCTTCCGCTTCGACTCGCTCCCAGGCGAGGTGGCGACCGAGATCGCTGACGCGTTCGCGGCGACCGGTGTCGAGGCCTCTGCCACCGAGCACGCAGTCACCGCAGTCGTGGACATCTCCTCCGGCTATGACGAGTACCTCGCAGTCATCGGCAAGAAGCAACGTCATGAAGTCCGTCGCAAGCATCGGCGGTACACCGATGCGGTCGGTGAGCTCATCTTCGAGGTGCACACGGACGAGGGTTGGGCGCTCGAAGAGTTCTTCCGTCTCCATCGGATGTCCGACGGCGAGAAGGGGAGCTTCATGACTGCGGATCGGGAGCACTTTTTCCGCACTCTGATCTCCCAGCGAGGGTGGCGGCTGGACGTCCTCAGGTCTCCGTCCTCCCACGACACCGCCACCGCCTGCATCTTCTCCTACGTCGACGACGAAGGGGTGTACCTCTACAACAGCTCCTATGACAGGGATCTGAGTGATGCGTCTCCCGGCGTCGCGATCGTCGGTTCGATGATCGAACAGGCCTGTCGCGAGGGACTCGCCCGTTTCGATTTCCTCAAGGGCGACGAGGTCTACAAGTTTCGTCTGGGTGCGGTCGCCCGGCCATTGTTCGAGGTCGTGGCCGTCAAGTGATCTCCCACGTCGCGTACTTGTCGATGCACACGTCGCCGCTGCTTCAGCCGGGGACGGGTGACGCCGGGGGCATGAACGTCTACATCGACGGTCTGGCCCGGACCATGGTCGGACGCGGGGTCGCAGTCGACGTGTACACACGTCGCACTTCACCCGACCAGCCGGACACGGTGAGCGTCACCGACGGCTACCGGGTCATCCACGTCGATGCGGGTCCGCCGGCGCCGATGGCGATTCGGCCGATGGCGATCTACGTGACGGAGTTCGCCGAGGCGGTCATCGCCAACGTCAAGTCCGAGGGGGCGGTGCCCGACATCATCCACAGCCACTATTGGCTGAGCGGATGGGCAGGGCTCCTCGTCAAGCGCAGGCTCGGAGTGCCGCTCGCCAACAGCTTCCATACGCTCGGACGGGTCAAAGACCTCCACAAGCGCGACGACGAGCCTCCCGAGAGTCTGCTGCGGATCGCCGCCGAGGCCGAGGTCATCGACAACTCGGAGTGTGTCGTCGCATCCACCCCACACGAAGCGAGAGACCTCCTCGACCACTACGGGGCAGATCCGGGCAGGTTGTGTACTTCACCTCCCGGTGTCGACCACTCTGTCTTCTGTCCCGGTGACCGCGACCTCGCGAGGTCTCGTGTGGGTTTCGGGAAGCCTCCGGTACTCCTCTACGCCGGACGCATCCAACCCCTCAAAGGCGTCGATGTCGTGATCGCGGCGTTTGCCATCGTCAAGGAGACGCTGCCTGATGCGTCACTCGTCATCGTCGGCGGACCGAGCGGGGCCCAAGGCCCCGCTGAGATGGAACGGCTGAAAGCACTGGGGGCGTCGATCGGAGACGTGGAGTTCCGTGAACCGGTCCCGCACGATGATCTCGCCGATCATTACCGGGCGGCTGATCTGCTGATGCTGCCATCTCGTTCCGAGTCGTTCGGACTGGTCGCCGCCGAAGCGCAGTCCTGTGCGCTCCCGGTGATCGCCGCCCGTACAGGAGGCCTGGCAGACGTGGTGTGCGACGGGCTCTCCGGGATCCTGGTGGACGGCTGGGACCCCGCCGACCATGCCGCGGCCGCGCTGAAGGTGCTGACCGACCCCTTGTTGGAGAAACAACTGAAGGAAGGTGCAGTCGAATGGTCTCAACGCTTCTCGTGGGAGTCCACTGCTAATCGTTTCCTCGAGCTGTATGCCGGTGTCCAGGACCGTGTCAGCCAGAAATGAGCTGCTCGAGTCCGTCATCCACCGTTGGGTGGAGGATCCTGATTCAGCCGTTGTCTACGCCGAACCAGTCGACGGGCGGTGGGCGGTTCGCATGACCCAGTCGGTCAGGGATGCGACCACCGTGTGGTGGACGCCGGATCAGCGGACCGTCGGTCTCGAGGCGTATCTCGGCCCGATCCCCGAGCAGTCCGCCGAAGCGCTGTTCCGGCTGCTCCTCGTCCGCAATCGCGAGGCCTTTCGATGTCATTTCGCGCTCGACACCGAAGGTGGTGTGGTGGTGCGTGGTCGCATCGCCAACGAGGCGGTGTCGGTGGCGACGTTGGATGCCATGTTGGGAGAGTGCTACGACCTGATCGAGCGGACGTTCCCGCCGTTCGTGCGTCTCCACCGGGCATCGGGTGCCGATGAAGGTCTCAAACGAACCCATTGAGCCCGTCGCCCTGATCCCATAGGTTCCGCCTCGTCGACGCCCGGCGGGACACGAGAGAACCGTTCGGGGAAGTGCGGTGCGACCGAGTGTCCCGCCTGGGTGTCGAATCCGGGGCGACTCGACCCGGAGAGACCGCCTCATTACTTCGACGACGCTCCACTAGATCCCGAAGATGAGCTCTCGCAGATTGACCGGCGTCAACTCGAGGGTCTCGAGATCGAGCCGGAGCGAGCCGAGTCGCAGGCCCTGCATCCCTTCTCCGGCGTTCGTGACGACCCGGAGTACCTCTTCATGGAATTCGAGTCTCCCGAGGCCGAGGCATACGCCAGAGCCGTCTTGGACCCCCACCAGCACCCCGTCGAGACGATTCAGGTCGAGACCCATCGGCAGTGTGGGGGCGAACACCGTCTCGCGGACCCTCCACCGATCGAGCGGCTCGGTGAAGGCGGCGGCGAATGCCCGAGATCGAGCCATCGCCCGCGCGTCGGGTGCGCTGGGCGGGACGTCCGGGTCCGCCGGGAGCGGCAGGACCTCGACCGCGAAGAACCGGCGCAGCATCCCGATCACCGGCTCCAGTTCACCACCCCGTTGCAGTGCGAGTACCAGGTCTGGCCTGATCAGCTCGACCTTGTGGTATTTCAGGGTCTGTCCGATTACCCCGGAGACCGTCCCGGTCGTATCCACGATCACCAGATCGGCCGCTTCGGCTCCGGCCTGGGCGAGAGCGGTGGTGGCGATCACGTGCTGCAAGACGAGGCGGTCCGGCGAGATGCCACCGACGAAATGCAGCCGATCGGCGTGGGTTCTGTCGGCGATGTCCTCTTCGGACCGAAGCACCTTCAGACCGACGCAGGTGGGAGGTCCGATGGTCGAGTTTCCGATGTCGGCGTCCACGAGCGCCACGGTGCGTCCGCGGCGGAGCGCTTCCCTGGCGATGGCGACGGCGAGCGTGGACTTGCCGGTGTCCATTCCGCCTATCAGGAAAGCGGAGGACGCCGCCGCCGCCCGCACGATTGCGTCGGAAGTGTGCGGAGCGGACATTGCGTGATCGTACCGCTGGCTGGGAAGCGGGCATCCGGCCCGTATGCTGACGGCCGTGTCAGCCTTCATCAGCTTTCTGTCGGACTTCGGCCGCGACGACGAGTTCGTCGGCGTCGTCCACGGCGTTATCGCCCGGCTCGCTCCTGAGGTCTCGGTCGTCGATGTGACCCATTCGATCCGTCCCGGTGACATCAGGGCCGGCGCCCTGGCACTCACCAGAGCGATTCAGTATCTGCCCGAGGGTGTGATCCTCGCCGTGGTCGATCCGGGTGTCGGGACCGCTCGTCGGGCGATCGCCGCCCATACTCCGGTAGGAATATTCGTAGGCCCAGACAATGGTCTTCTCAGCCCCGCCGTTGCCATGGTGGGCGGGGCGGATCTGATCGTCGCCGTCGAGAACCCGGAGATGCGGATCCCCTCCGCCGGCGAGACCTTTCACGGTCGTGACGTCTTCGGACCGGCAGCTGCCCTCTTGGCTTCGGGCGAAGCCTCTCTCGAGGAGTGCGGTCCGGAGGTGTCGCCCGAATCTGTGGTGCCGCTGCTGCTGCCGCTCCCTGAAGCCGAGCCCGGCCAGATCACCGGCACCGCATGGTGGATCGACCGATTCGGCAACACCCAAACCAACATCTCAGCCGACGAGATGACCCTGGCGGGCATCGGCTCGGACACCACCGTGACGGTGAGGGTCGGTTCCTCCGAGTACGAGGTGCCGTGGGTCGGGGTCTACGGCGAGGTCGACGCGGGCGAACTGTTGCTCCATATCGACGGTTCGGGACTGATGGCCTTGGCCGTGAGAGGCGGAAGCGCGGCAGAGACCTTGCGCCTCTCGGAGGGCCAGGCGGTCGTCTTCACGCGTTGAGGATCGAATACACCTGGAATCCTCCGACCGCCATCAGAACGAGCAGGAGTACGGCGATGACGATGGCGGTGGCCGGACGCATAGATCCAACGTAGTCGTCGCGCCGGGATCACCTTCGACGCGACGAAGCCTCCCGGGGCAAGGGAGGCTTCGTCAACGAAGACAGCGGTTCCACCGTGGGGCGGGCTGGGAGGCTATCCAATCACACCTAGGGTCGTTGAACGTGCCCTTGGCATGAACTGGTAGAACCAATCTGCCTTCGCATTGGGACAGCGAACTGCCCCGTCATACGCTAGATCGGTCGCTCAATTGGCATTCTTGAATCGATTCTCAGTCGAATTTCTGGTCCGCACCGGTTGTCACCTGTGCGATGACATGGCACCGACCGTGCGCCGCGCCGCCCGCTGGGCGGTGGCTTCGGTCGAGACAATCGATATCGACTCCGACGACGCGCTCGTGCGCGACTATGGATTGCAGGTCCCGGTGGTGCTCGCGAATGGAGAGGCGATCGCCGAAGGCATCGTGGGTCTGGCGACGCTCTGGACTCGCATCATGCGCAGACGTTTCTTCGGCTGAGCGGCGGGGGTCAGCCGGAACGGGTGTCGCGAGCGGCTTCCGGAGCGGCGTCTTCGGTCACGGCGTCACCTTCGGAGTCCGTCGGCTCTCCCTCGGGCACCTCTTCGCCCTCGGGCGCCTCGACCAGTCCGCAGTCGACGAACGTCGTGTCGGGGTCGGCCCCGCCAAAGCGGATCCGTTCGAACGCCACCACCGACGCCAACTGCTCATCGGTCAGGCCGGCGAAGCCCGGCATGAGTCCTCCGCCACCCACCGGCTTGGCGAGGTCGCCGTACGTGTCGATTCCGGCGTCGCGAAAGCCGTTCGTGCCGAGCCGCACCCACTCGACATGATCGAGACATGAGGTGAACACGGCGGTCACTGCCCCGAACGCCGGGCCGACGCCACCGCCTCCATCGGGACCGTGGCACCCGGCACATGTGGCGAACTGGGCCTCACCGATGGCGAGGAACTGGGCGCCCCCGACCCCGCCGGTGGCCCGCCCTTCGAAGGCGCTTCCGTCACAGTTCTCGAGGCCGCCTGTCACTACATCGATCTGCAGCCGGACGTCGCCGTCGTCACAGACCGCGCCGGCCGACCCGCTGCCCGCCATGTAGAGCAATCCGAAGGCGGGGATGAGGAAGAAGGCGGCGGCAATCCAGCGAGGGACCGACGCCAGCGTGCGTTCGGCGATCCCCATCGTCGGCACCGTGATGACCACCGGGTGATCGAGCGCCTCCTGCGGGGTCACCTGTGTCGGCGCCGGCAACGGTTCAATCGTCGCAGAGGACGCCGCGGTCGCTGGTGCGGCGGGGGCGGGTTCTGGTGTGGTGGCGGTGGTGTCGTCGGTGGCTTCGGGTTCGGGTGCCGGGGTTGTGGTTTCGGCGGTGTCGGCTTCGGGTTCGGGTGTCACGGCGGCGGGGGCGGATTCGCCTCCTGCCCAGGCGGAGAGGACGTCGTCGGTGCTGGCTCCGCTGGCTTTGGCGCGGGCGTCGGCGGAGCGTCGGACGAGTGCTTCGGGCACTCCCATCTTCTCTGCGGCGGAGGCGAGGAACCCACTCATCGTGACTCCAGGAGGTAGGCAACGAGCGAGTCGAGTTCGCCCTGGCTGAGACCACGATATGGCGGATGGCCTGCCCCGCCGTCCAATACGGCGTAGAGGTCGGCGTCGGTCTCGACTCGCGATCCGACATGCGCCAGGTCCGGCCCGATGCGGCGGGTACCGATCACCTGATTGGTGTCCGACATGCTCACACCTCCCAGGGTGGCGTCGGCGACGATCGGTCGGACGACTTGGGTGTGACAGGCGGCACACCCTTCGGAGCGGTAGACGTCCTGACCGGTGAGGGCGATCGCGGAGTACGCGAACTCGCTCGTGTAGGCGAGGTTGGAGTCTGCCGGTGTCGAAGCCACCCAGAACCCGACCAGGAGTGAGAGCGCCAGGAGCGCGACAGCCCCGGCCACGGTTCCGGCGAACCGCTCGTTCCGTCCGACCAGCACCGGTGGCGCGCTCGG
>JBBDWN010000102.1:18145-20544 GCA_040902855.1 Acidimicrobiia bacterium
GCGTCGGACGAGTGCTTCGGGCACTCCCATCTTCTCTGCGGCGGAGGCGAGGAACTCGCTCATGCGGGCAGGTCCACGAGGATTTCCTGGTCGGTGACCGACCCCGATGTGAGGGTCCGGTACACGTTGAGAACGAACAGCGCCTGGGATGCGAACGCGCCGGCCCCGGTGACGACTGCGAGTCCGGCGAAGATCTCTGACGGTCCGGTGATCGTGGACCAGGCGTCGGGGCCGAGATCCGAGTACGAACCTGCGGTCATCCCGACGCCTGCCATCACCCCGGAGATCATGAGCATGAGACCGGTTCCGCCCACGAACCACAGAGTCCACCGGACCTGCCGGGACGCCGCCCCGCGATCGGCCAGCGATCGGCCGGTCATGGCGGGCAGGGTCTGATACGCCCATGCGGCAACGAACATTCCGCCGACGCCGAACAGGGCGAGATAGAGGACGCCGTCCCAGAAGGCGGTGAATGCGACAAGCGCCGATGCCGACTCGAAAGCTGCGACGGATGTCGCAACACCCACCGTGAGCGTGAAGATCAACCCGGCTGCCAGGGCTCCGAGGGCGGGACGTTCGCCCGCTTCTGACCAGTCCCGGCCCACGGTCTGGGCGATGCCGACACCGTTGGCGAGCGCCGCCACCGGCAAGGCGAGGGTGAGGGCTGCGCCGACCGGGGCGAGCCAGTCGGGGAACGGGGCGAAGGCGATCTGAGCAGGTCCCGCCCACACGCCGGCAAAGAGCAGCGACCAGAATCCGGCGCGAGCGAGCTGACGGTTGGCCAGCGGATTTCCCGTGGCCCGAACGGCAACGTAGAAGCCGACACCCGTCCCGATGGTCGTCACCCACAGTGTCGTGAACCCGGCCGTGAACAGCACGTCCTGCAGCGCCAGTTGGAGTCCGGGTGTGGCGGGGACGGCGGCGAGGAAGCCGAGGACGGTGAGCGACACCACGCCGCCGACGACGAACCACAGCGTCGGGAACACGCCCGTCTCGATGCGACCGCGGACGGTCTGGGCCACCACTGCGAGGGGAACGCACAGCGTGCCGGCAATCGCAAGGTCGAGCCACCACGGGAGACCGAGCGGTCCGCCTCCGTCACCAAGACCGGCGGCATGGACCACCACACCAGCCAGGGCGAGTCCACCGAGCGCCCATGCGCCAAGCGTGGCAAGGCCATCGTTCCACAGGCGGGTGCCGGTGAGGCGGGGCAGCACGTGGTAGGACGCCCCGATCAGGGCGACGACCAGCCATCCGATCATGATCGAGGTGAGGGCCATCGGTTGGATCCTGCCGAACGCGAGCACTCCGGTCATCGCCTCGGGAAAGACCCGCGCGGCAAGAGCGAGAAGAGTGAGCAACGCCCCCAGTGCGAGGTGGAGACTCGATACCAACAGATGGGTGACTGCAGCCCGGTCCTGGGTGCCCATCTGTGTTGTCGCCGACATCGCCGTCGCCACGGGACTCCTCGTTTGAGAGACGGCCGGGAGGATAACCACATGCACGTCGGCTGCCGGCAGCCGGGGCGACTTACGGGAGCATCCCCCTTGTTGTATAAAACGGGCCTTACGCAGGGTCGATGCCGACAGCATCACCCGAAAGCCAGAGGGGTCATGTACCGACTCGCGGAACTCACCGACAGTCAGCGTCTGAAGGCAGGAACGGCCCTATTGGGTCTTGGAACCCTGTTGATGGGCTTGGCTGTCGTCTGGGTCCACTTCGCCGGACTGCCGATCAACGAGTTCGTGGACGGCGAGTTCGTGCCCTTCGTCGTCGAACCTGCGTTCTTCAACGACATTCCCCGCGGCTGGTTCCCGAAAAGTCTCGGCTACCTCGCGGCCTTCGGCGCCTCGCAGATGATGGTCCTCGGCGGCTTCTTCCTGTGGGTGTTGAACAAGCCGATGACCTGGGCACGGGCGTCGATCGCGGCCACGCTGACGTGGATGGAATTGGTCATCCTGTTCGCGATCGTGCCGTCGGAGTGGCTCAACCTCTCCCAGACCGATCTCAACTGGTCACCGCAAAAGGTCGCCGTGACGATCCCCTCGTGGCTGATTCTCGGCAACGACGTCGACATCAGTTTCGCGGCGCTCAAGGACGCCATCTCCGCCGGTTACAACACCGGTCTTCTGGTCGCCGCCCCCGTCTTCGCCATCATGCTGCAGAAGATGAAGGAGGGCCGCCCGCCCTCGGCTGTGACCGAAGCGCCGAAGTCCCCCTACGGACGCACCCTCAAGAAGGGTGAGCGCTGATGCCTCGCGGCGTCGTCGACGAGACGCCACCGTTCCGCGACGACTACCAGTTGGCGCTGGTCGAAGCCGAGTACTTCACCGACAAGCTCCGCCCCAAGCAGTTCCTCCACATCGACCAGGCCGAGTGCATCCTGTGCGAGGGCTGCG
>JBBDWN010000103.1:0-20456 GCA_040902855.1 Acidimicrobiia bacterium
AGCCATTCGTCCATGCCCCTCGCGCCGTCCACCATGTCGATCTGGGCGGCGTCGAGAGCGCGGATGGCCGGAAGCATCTTCGCCGTCACACGTCCGATCAGGCCGGTGCAATCAGCCAGGTGCTGTTCCAACTGGTCGATCGTGAAGTCGGTTGAGGCGCTTTCGAACATGACCCCAACGTATCGGAGGGGTGTGACATTTTTTCGAACGCCAGTGTCCCGGTGATTGTGCGTGGAGAATCTCGGTGCCGTCGTGTTGCGTCCGGTACCGTCCGCGTGTGACGACCCACGTGTTTCTGAAGCGGGTGGATCTCCCGGCAGCTCCTGACGTTGTGTTCTGGGATCTGCTCGAGCCTGTGAATGTTGCCGAGTACGACTCGCACTTTCGTTCATGGGTTCCGAGAGAGCGGCCTCCCCGGCTCGGTACCAAGGTCGACTTCGTGGCGAAGGTCTTCGGGGTGTGGTCGAAAGGAGCATCCGAGTTCGTCGCCTTCGAAGCTCCGCACCATCTCGAGCTGCGACTGGTACGACCGCCCACCCCGCTGAAGTCGCTCATGACCTGGGACCTCGTCGAAACCGACACCGGAACCTCGTTCGAGTATCGATTGGAGATCCACACACCTGTTGGCCTTGGCTGGCTCGGCCAGACTCTGCTGAGTCAGTTCACGTCACATCTCGAATCCGAACTCCCCGCTCTCGCACGCAGGTTCCAGAAACTGGGTGAATGAGCCATCGACCTCGCAGCGAACTGGCTCCGATACCGAGACGATGGTGCGGTTCAGTTCGGCTGGCATCGGACCGCGTGAGGACTCATCGCTGACGTGACGTCGGGTGCTCGGATCCCGACCAAGAGGTTACGCGAAAGGGCACTCGCTCGCTTTCCGGACCGACCCACCCCCTGCCAAGATGACTCGCATGCTCGAAGTTCAAGGATTCGACGGTGCGGTCGTCACTCCGCATGTGCTCTCGACCCAGGCCGGGATGGAGGCTCTCGACCGGGGCGGCTCGGCGGTCGACGCCGCCATCGCTGCCAACGCCGTGCAGGGCATGGTGGCCCCCGAGACCTGCGGGATCGGAGGCGATCTCTTCGCGCTGGTCCACACGAACGGCGAAGTCACCTCCCTCAACGCCTCGGGATGGGCGGGCTCCAATGTGTCGGCGCAGAGCCTCCGGGATGAAGGCCTGACGTCGATCCCCCAGCACCACCCCGCAGGCGTCACCATCCCGGGATGCGTCGCGGGATGGTTCGCCCTCCACCACAGGCACGGACGGCTTCCGTTTGCCGACCTACTCGAACGAGCGATCGAGCACGGACGGCGCGGGTTCGCAGCCTCCACCGAATACAGCCGCGCCACTCATCGCATGGCCGAGTTCCTCGCCGGGCACGAAGCAGGAGCCCAGTTGCTCATCGACGGTCGACCCGCGCTCCGGGGTGAGCGCGCTCATCGGCCGAATCTGGCGCGCACGCTGGAACGGATCGCCGAGGGAGGCCCCACAGCGTTCTACGAGGGCCCGGTCGCCAAGTCGGTCAGCGAGGCAGTCGGCGGACTCATCACCCCGGATGATCTCGCCGCCTACACCCCCGACTGGGTGGATCCGATCTCCGCCCGGGTGTTCGGAGTCACCGGATGGACGATCCCGCCCAACAGCCAGGGATATCTGACCCTTGCCACTCTCCTCCTCTTCGAATCGCTCACTCCCACCATGGACCCCGGCGACCCGCGGTGGACTCATACCCTCATCGAGGCATATCGGGCAGTGGCCGCCGAACGCGACGACGTCGTCGCCGATCCGCATCATGCGCCCCTCCCGAACTCCGCACTCCTCGACCCGGAACGACTGGCAGCCTTCGGCGAGAAGATCTCGATGGACTCGGCAGCACCACAACCGCGGCCCATGCCCAAGCCGGGTGGGACGATGTTCATGTGCGCGGTCGACGGCACCGGGATGGGTGTGTCGCTGATCGAGTCGAACTTCCGGGGAATCGGCTCCGGGATCGGTGCCGCCGACAGTGGGTTCATCCTCCACGACCGCGGTGGTGGGTTCGACCTGCGAGAGGGTCACCCCAACGAGATCGGCTCCGGCAAGCGACCGCTGCACACCCTGTCTCCGACACTCTGGACCGACGGCGACCGGCTTCGCACCGTGCTCGGCACCCGGGGCGGACATCAGCAGCCGCAACTCCTCGCCCAGGTCGCCGCCCTGCTCTTCGGGGCGGGTCGGTCAGCGGGCCACGCCCAGGATGCACCCCGCTGGACGATCGCCAACGCCGACCTGACGGCCACCACTTCGGTACTCGACGTCGAATCCTCGATGTCGAGTCACATCACCGCCGGCCTCGCCGAGCGCGGCCACACGGTGCGCCCCCAGGCCGACCGGATGGGCGGATGGGGGCCGGTCTCTGTGATCGACATCGACTCGCAAGGGCTTCGCACCGCGGCTGCAGACGGGCGGGTCGACACCGCGTCGGCCGCTGTGCGCTGATGGGGAGACTGGTGCTCGTTCGCCACGGGCAGGCAGAGGGGAACACCGAGCATCGATTCATCGGTCAGACCGACGTACCGCTCACCGAGATCGGGAGAAGTCAAGCGGACGCGGTCGGTCTTCGACTGCGCGGCGCCGAGATCAGTCGGGTGGTTTCGAGTGATCTCGTCAGGGCATCCGACACGGCCGCTGCGATCGCCGCGGTATCCGGCCATTCCGTGGACGTCGAACGGGCCATCCGCGAGATCCACAACGGGGAATGGGCCGGCCTCACCCCGACTGACATCGAGACGGGCTGGCCCGACCTGTGGAGCAGATACCGGGGTGGAGAGGACGTGCTCCGTCCCGGTGGCGAAAGGTGGGCCGACGTGCGGATGCGGTCGGTCGCCGTCTTCCGTCGACTGCTCGACCTCGACGGGGTGACCGTCGTCGTCTCACATGGAGGGCCGATCATCATCGGCGCCCACTGGGCCAGCGGCCAGACCGTGAACGGAAACGTCTTCCGGGGTCCGCTCGGCGCGGTGCAGAACACCTCGATCACCGTGATCGACCCCGGACCGAAGTTGACCGCCTTCAACGACGTTGGACATCTCGACCCGTTCGCCGGCTTCGAGGTACCCGACGCTCCGGTCTCAACGGGTTGAGGCCACCATCGCCGCAAGGTCTTCGTCAGACATCGGCGGCGCCCCGTCCAGGGTGTAGTACCCGATCCGGGCGATCCGATCGCCGTATCGATCCTTGATCGCCGAGCCGACCCGGTCGGGTTCGGCGACGATCCCCACCGTCTCGACCACCTCGTCGGGAATCAGCGCACCCATCGACTTCCACTCTCCCCGCTTGCTCATCGCGTTGAGTTCGCCGGCGAAATCCCAGCCGTGCGTTTCGAGCACGATGCGGTAGCTCGGGGTCGAGGCGTAGAACGCCATCTGCTGCTTGATCGCCGCCATCGACCGTGCCATCTCTTCTTCGTCCCGCCCGGTCACGACGAACACCGTCGAGATCAAGTCGACCGCGGAGGCATCTCGCCCGTGGTCGGCGGCTCCGGCTGCGACGTTCGGGATCACCACTTCGTCGAGGTACTTGACCGTGTGGAACGGGTGGACGTGGAATCCGTCACAGCGCTCACCGGCGAGACGGGCGAGTTGCGGTCCGACCCCTGCGATGGCCACCCGAATGTGGGGATGGTCTATCGGGCCCGGGTTGAAGAATGGCGTGATCAGGGTGAAACGGTATTCGGTGCTGTCGAAGCGGAGGCTCTCACCGGTCTGGAAGGAGGTCCAGATGGCGCGGAGCGCGTCGATGTAGTCGCGAAGGCGGGCCGTCGCCGTTGTCCACTCCATCCCGAATCGCCTCACGATGTGCGGCTTGATCTGGGTGCCGAGGCCGAGGATGAACCGTCCATGCGACATCGCGGCCAGATCCCACGCCACCTGGGCGGTAACCATCGGCGAGCGGGGGAACGCCACGGCGATGGCCGTGCCGAGCGTCAGGCGCGGGGCGGCTGCGGCTGCGAGGGCGAGTGGGATGAAAGGATCGTGGGCCGTCTCTGCGGTGAAGAACCCGTCGAACCCGATCTCGGCTCTTCGACGCGCCTCGTCTGCGACCTCGAGGGTCGGCGTGGTGGGCGGGAGGTAGTAGTCGACCAGCATCGATTCCTCGTCTTCGGGAAGGTCAGAACCTAACGCCGTCCGATCGCGGGCTGGTCGCTACGATGCCGGGCGTGAACAAGATCGGAAAAGTGATCGGCCTCGTCGGTGGCGCCCTCGCCATCCTTTGGGCCATGCGCGACCGCCTCGTCTCGATCGCCGCCCCGCAGGATCCGGAACCGCCCAAATTCCGCGTCGTACCGCCCCAGCCTGCTCCCACCTCGACCGACGATCTCACGTCGATCACCGGGATCGGACCGGTCTTCGCCGGTCGGCTAAGGGATGCCGGCATCATGACGTACGCCGATGTCGCAGGGGCGGGAGCCGCCAAGCTTGCTGAGGTCACCGGCACATCCGAGGCGCGGGCGGCCGACTGGGTGGCTGCAGCCTCGACCCTGGTCTAGGGAGCGGCGCCGGTCGACTGGAACTACCGGGAGGGGGTCGAGATGAGTGGTGTGCGGGTGCTCGTCGGCACCAAGAAGGGTGCGTTCGTCCTGACGGCGGACGGCGCCCGTCGGTCCTGGGACGTGTCGGGACCCCTCTTCGCCGGATGGGAGATCTACCACCTCAAGGGATCACCTGTGGACCCGTCCCGGATCTGGGCATCGCAGTCCACCGGCTGGTTCGGTCAACTGATCCAACGGTCAGACGACGGCGGTCAGACCTGGAATCCGGTGGGCAACGAGTTCGCCTACGACGGCGAGACGAGTCCCCACCAGTGGTACGACGGCACGCCCCATCCCTGGGAGTTCGCAAGGGTGTGGCATCTGGAACCTTCACTCAGTGACCCCGACGTGGTGTGGGCAGGTGTGGAGGACGCAGCCCTCTTCCGCACGACTGACGGGGGCAACTCGTGGCAGGAGATGACCGGCATGCGAACGCAGCCCACTGCGTCTCGCTGGGCCCCTGGTGCCGGCGGCCTTTGTCTCCACACCATCCTCATCGACCCGTCCAACGAGGATCGGATGTTCGGCGCGGTGTCAGCCGCCGGAGTGTTCCGCAGTGACGACAGGGGCGAGTCATGGAGACCCGTCAACAAGGGCCTGGTGTCGTCCCCCGAGTTGCCCGAACCCGAAGCCGAGGTCGGGCACTGTGTGCACAACCTCGCCATGCATCCCGACCGTCCCGACGTGCTCTTCATGCAGAAACACTGGGACGTCAACCGTTCGGACGATGGCGGTGAGACGTGGCACGAGGTGAGCGGCAATCTCCCCACCGATTTCGGTTTTCCGATCGAGGTGAACGCCAACGAACCGGACACGGTCTATGTGGTTCCGATCACCAGCGACTCCGAACATTTCCCTCCCGAGGGGAGACTCCGGGTGTATCGAAGCCGGGTCGGAGGCAACGAGTGGGAACCGCTCACGAAGGGCCTCCCGCAGGAGAACTGTTACGTCAACGTCCTGCGCGATGCGATGTGCGTCGACCATCTCGACCCGTGCGGCATCTACTTCGGGACGACAGGCGGGCAGGTGTACGGATCGGCGGACGGAGGGGACTCGTGGGATCCGATCGTGCGAGATCTTCCGGCGGTGCTGTCCATCGAGGTGCAGACACTGCCGTGATCCGGGTCCAACTGCCATATCACCTGCGGAACCTGGCCGGCACAGGGAGCGAGGTGGAACTCGAGGTGGACGGCCCAGTGACGCAACGGTCGATCCTCGATGAACTCGAACGGGCGTATCCGGTGCTCCGAGGCACGATCCGGGATCACGGGACAGCCGATCGGAGGCCATTCGTTCGCTTCTTCGCCTGTCAGGAGGATCTGTCCCACGACGATCCCGACGCCGAGCTTCCCGCCGAGGTGGCGACGGGAAAGGAGCCGTTCATGGTCATCGGAGCAATGTCGGGCGGTTGACCGACAGGGCGTCGCGTCTCCGCCGGCTGACTCGGCTGAGGGACGGAGCCGGCAACGATCAGATCGTCCTTACACTTCAGGCCGGTGCTGTACACGACTGACCCTGAAGCTATCCACGGACTTCTTCTTCCCGAGGAGCCCCTGTTTCGTGCCGACCAACTTCGAGAGTGGCTGTACTCGCACCCCGTCCTGACCACCGACGAGATGACGAATCTGCCCCTTTCCATGCGCAGACAGCTGGCCGATCAGTTGTGGCCCTTCGCGTTGGATGTCGAGCAGTCCGGTGACCAGGGAAGGACGATCAAGTGGCTGTTCCGCGCGGCAGACGGCGTCGGGATCGAGGCGGTGTTGATGGGGTACACCGACCGGGTGACCCTGTGCCTCTCCAGCCAGGCGGGCTGCGCCCTCGCCTGCACCTTCTGTGCCACTGGACAGTTCGGGTTCGAGAGGAATCTGGATGCGGGAGAGATCGTCGCCCAGGTTGCCTACGCCAAGGCCTTCGTGGCGTCACATGGCCTCCCTGGATCGCCATCGGATGTGACGAACATCGTTTTCATGGGAATGGGTGAGCCACTGGCGAATTTCGATCGCGTCCGAGAGGCGATACGGAGGATGATCGAGGTCATGAACATCGGCGCTCGGTCGATCACCGTCTCGACCGTTGGAGTCGTCCCCGGTATGCGACGGCTCGCCGCGGAGCCGTGGCAGGTCAATCTCGCAGTCAGCATCCATGCCGCCGACGACGAACTCCGTTCACAACTCGTTCCCCTCAACCGCCGGTACCCGCTCGTCGAAGTGGAGGCGGCTGCCAAGGAGTACTTCGAGCTCAAGGGCAGACGGGTATCGCTGGAGTGGACGATGATCGAAGGGGTGAACGACACCGCTGATCAGGCTCAAAAGCTGGCCGCTCTCGCCAGTCGTCTGCGAGCTCACGTGAATCTGATCGCTCTCAACGCGACTCCGCTTTCCCCGATGCGGCCGTCGCACCCGGCGCGCATCGCCGAGTTCGCCGAACTCCTGAGAGCCGAAGGAGTCAACGTCACGGTTCGCAACACTCGCGGCGCCGACATCGACGGCGCATGTGGACAGCTTCGAGCGTTGGAAGCTCCCCGCCGCAATCGGCTCCACGTCTTGCCCGCTTGATTGCTGTCGGCGAGGAACCTCATCCCCTCGACGCGTCAGGTGGGCCGGTCCAACCCGAAGACATCCCTCGTGCGTGTGTAGTGGGGTCCGCCCATACGTCCAATCAGATCGAGCCCCGCCTGGTCGACCCGAGTGCCGTCCAACAGGTTCTCGCGAACGTGGAACGCCACCACTTCGCCGATGACCAGGACGGAGTTCATGGGAGGTCGCCCGATGGGCACGAGCTGGCTGACCCGGCACTCGAGGTTTGCCCTGGCCTCGGCGACCATCGGGGCGCGCACCTTCGTACCGGTGACGGCGGTGAGGCCGGCGACCTCGAATTCGTCGACGTCGGCGGGATACCCACCCGAGGTGAGATTCATCGCCTCGGCCAGGTCGGATGAGACGAAGTTCACGGTGAACTCACCGACCTCTTGCACGTTGCGCAAGGTGTCCTTCGGCGCGCCCGACTGCATCAGCGGCGAGA
The DNA here is from genome assembly GCA_040902855.1 of Acidimicrobiia bacterium. GTDB lineage: Bacteria > Actinomycetota > Acidimicrobiia > Spongiisociales > ZC4RG35 > DATHWB01. The sequence continues at coordinate 7,597 of JBBDWN010000103.1, forward strand.
AGAGGACGGTGGGCGGGGTGGCCGCCACGGCATTGAAGAACGAGAAGGGGGCCAGGTTCCGCACGCCGGCGGCGTCGATCGAGCCGATCCAGCCGATGGGGCGCGGCACGACAAGCCCGATGAGGAGTTTGTAGGCGTCGATCGGATCGACCGATGCCGGATCGATTGTGCGTTTGACGCTCACGAGCGATCGAGCGTACCGGGTACCCTCGTGCACCGTGAGTTCCCAGCCACTCCCGGAACACATCGAGGTCCGACCAGACGAACGCTTCGATGTCGATCGTCTCGGCGGATACCTGCGCGACCGCCTTCAGGGCTCCGACCGGACACTGACCGTTCGCCAGTTCTCTCGAGGCAAGGCGAATCTCACGTATCTGCTCCGATACGGCGAAGGCCGCGACGCCGTCGAGTACGTGCTCCGGCGGCCACCGCTCGGACCGGTCGCACCCGGATCCCACGACATGGCACGCGAGTACCGGGTGCTCTCCACCCTGTGGCGGGCGTTCCCGAAAGCCGCGCGGGCGTTCCTGTTCTGCGAGGACGAGACCGTGATCGGCGCGCCATTCTTCGTGATGGAGCGCCTGCACGGTGTCGTCGTCCAGGGCGTCGTCCCGCCCGAATTCGGCGGTGGTGAAGATCCGATCGCCAACCGGGCGCTCTCCGAAGTCGTCGTCGACACATTGGCCGAGTTCCACGCCGTCGATCCGGAGGCGGCCGGGCTGGGAGACATGGGACATCCGCAGGGCTTCATGGCCCGCCAAGTGACGGGATGGACCGAACGGTGGGAGAAGGCGAAGCACGAGGACAATCCGCTGGCGACAGAACTCGCCCGCTGGCTGTCCGACAACATGCCGCCTCCGGGGCCGACGACTCTCCTCCACAACGACTGGCGGCTGGACAACCTCGCCGTCTCCCACGACGATCCTGGGACATGCGTGGCGGTCTACGACTGGGACATGTGCACGAGAGGCGACGCCTTCGCCGACCTGGGAACACTCATGTCGGTGTGGTACGACCCGGGCGAGGCACCGTCGGAGTTGAACACGATGCCCACCTTCACGCCCGGATGGATCCCTCGTTCGGCAGCAATCGAGCGGTACGGACGGCAGTCCGGCTCCGACCTCACCCACATCGAGTGGTACGTAGTCTTCGGGACCTTCAAACTGGGGGTCGTGCTCCAGCAGATCTACATCCGTTGGCTGCGGGGCCAGACGGCCGACGACAGGTTCGAGGCCATGGGTGCGGGCGCCCGTCAACTCCTGGAACTTGCCGCAGCTCGGCGACCATGAAGGCGGGAGTCCGATGATCCTCGACGGTGAGCGTTTCGTGAACGTCGAAACAAGACGGCGTAACGGCGACCCGGTGCCGACTCCTGTGTGGTTCGCCGAGATCGACGGCGGCTTCGTCTTCGGCACCCACAGCGACTCCGGCAAGATCAAGCGGCTGAGAGCGAATCCGACCGTTCGTTTTGCAGCAGCCAACTACCGCGGTTTGGAGCGCCAGGAGTACGTGGAAGGAACGGCCAAGGTGCTGACAGGCGCCGACGCTGCAACAGCCGAAGCGGCACTTGCGGCCAAGTACGACTGGCAGTGGTTTCCGTTCTCCCGGCTGATCGACTGCTACGTCATCGTCCAACCGAAGTAGCGGTTCAGCGCCACCGATCGACGATGCGGGCGGCGATGATTCCTGCTCCCATCGAGAGCAGCGCAACGGTGGGAACGAGGAACTCGAGGCGAATACCCAACCCGATCACAAGATCGGTCACGGGCCCGGCAACGATCTCGGCGGGACGGAACATGGGCCAATCATCCCCGCCCGACGGGTGCGGTGTCAATGCGAGGGTCGGCTCAGCGGTCGAGTACAGGTGCACAGAAGCCGCGCGGATTGGGCGAGCTTCGAGCCCCATCCGTCGGCTTCCCGCCCGAAAGCGAAGCTGTTTCGGGCGGAACAGACGAACAGGCGGCGTCGCCGGCCGCACATCCGAGACCCTGTGAACGTGCCTATTCTCCACACACACATGCCATCTGTACGCGCCATGGCGCCGACCGACTGGCCGGCGATCTACCGCATCTACGAAGACGGGATCGCCACCGGCACAGCCACCCTCGACACGATCGCCCCATCGTGGATCGCGTGGGACGCCGCCCATCTCGACCGATGCAGGGTGGTGGCCGAGGACGACGGCGAAGTCGTCGCCTGGGCCGCCCTGACCCCGGTCACGGGCCGATGCGCCTATGGCGGAGTCGCAGAGCTCTCCATCTATGTGGCGGAGGACGCCCGTGGCAAGAAGCTGGGCCAGCAGCTCCTCGAGGCACTGGTGGCGAAGTCCGAAGCCGAAGGATTCTGGACCCTGCAGGCCCAGATCTTCGAAGAGAACCACGTGAGCGTCCACATTCACGAGGCTGCCGGATTCCGGATCGTGGGAGTGCGCGAGCGGATAGGCCAGGTCAACGACCAATGGCACGATGTCGTCCTGATGGAGCGGCGGTCTCAGGTGGTCGGGGTCTGAACGTCGAGGACCAGTCGTCGGGACCAGTCGATGGTGTAGATCACGCCGTGATCGGGGAACGAGGCTGACTCTCCGCACAGTCGCAACGCCGCCCGGATGACTCCCCCGTGAGTCACGATCATGTGTGATGCGGTGCCGCACGCGTCGAGGAACCCCACCACCCGGGACGCGAATTCTTCCGTCGATTCCCCACCCGGCGCCTTGAACCCCTCGAAAGCGACGAGACCCTCGCGCACATCTGGATCGAGTTCCGCCCAAGTGAGACCTTCGAGTTCGCCGAAGTCGAATTCGCGGAGAGTTGCGTCAGGTGTCGCCTCCCACCCAGCCAGCCGCGCCGTCATCGAAGCCCGACCGAGATCGGAGGTCCATATCCGGTCGTACTTCGAGATGTCGACACCGGCGCCCAGCGAACGCGCCTGGGTCTCGCCGACCGCATCGAGAGGTACGTCGGTCCAGCCGAGCAACTTCCGTTCGGCGTTCCATGCGGTCTGACCGTGTCGAACGAGAGAAACGCGAACCGTCACGCGGCCAGCGCTGCCAGTGTGCCCACCAACCCGACCTGCTGGCACGCGCCGAGGACATCGCCGGTGACTCCGCCGATCCTGCGGTGTGCCCACAGCCAAACGACGAACGATCCGACCGCCGCCAAGGCCACCGCAAGCAACGCCCGTTCGCCGACAATGAGCCATCCCGCAGCCGCCACGGCCACAGCCAGCACCAGCGCAGGACCTCGGCGGAGTTCCGAGAGATAGGCAACACCCGAACCGTCGACGGCCGCGGGCGTGGCGATGCACATCACGCCGATCACCACCGATCGAGAGACGCCGTGAGCCCACGCCAGAGTCCCGACCGTCTCTCCCACGCCTGGGAGCCTTGCCACCAGCACGACCCTCGCGAGCAGCACCAGGACGAGAGCGCTCACACCGAACGTTCCGAGACGCGAATCCTTCATGATCTCGAGCTGACGTTCACGTGACCGGATGGACGAGAGACCGTCGAAGGTGTCTGCCAGACCGTCCTCGTGAAAGGCACCGGTGATCGCCACGGCGAGAGCCACCGCCACAACGGCGGCCATCTGACTCCCGAGAGGTCCGGACACCGCCCAGTAGGCGAGACCGGACGGCACGCCGATGGCGAGCCCGACAATCGGAAACCACTTCACGGAGAGGTCGGCCCTCCCCACTGTCACAGGGATTCGCGTCAGGAACCCCACCGCCCCGAGGAAACCTCTCACATCAGGCCCCACTCGTCGAAGGTGGCGACGTCGACGACGGCGGCCGCCGCCAGGCGCACGATGGGGAGAGCCACGAGCGCCCCCGAACCCTCCCCGAGCCTCATCTCCAATTCCAAGAGGGGCTCGAGGCCGAGCCTGTCCAACAGCAGCTCATGCCCCGGCTCGGGAGAGAGGTGAGAAGCAAGGCAGTGATCGAGAGCGCCATCCACCGCGAAGGCCAAGGCCGCGGCGGCGGTGGTCGTCACGTACCCGTCGAGCATCACGGGGATCGATCTCATGCGCGCTTCGGCGATCGCGCCTGCCAACACTGCGTGTTCGGATCCGCCGAGGCGTCTGAGCACCTCCATCGGGCTATCCGATCCGACCCTCGCCACCGCCTTCCACACCGCCTCACGTTTGGCGGTCTCGCCGTCAGCGTCGAGGCCCGCACCGGTTCCGACGAACGCATCGGGGTCACCGCCGCACAGGGCCGCTGCGACGGCAGCGGCGGCCGTCGTGTTCCCGATACCCATTTCACCGACGAGCAACAGGTCGGTGTCGAGTTCGGTGACGGTGCGCCGCCCGAGCGCGATGAGATGTTCGAACCGTTCGGTGGAAAGAGCATCGTCGGTGACGATGTCTGCGGTCGGAAATCCGACGCCGGCGTCCACCAGTCGGAGCGCGACATCCAGTCGGGCGGCCATCACCGCCGACGTGGCGACGCCCGCCTTGATGGCGTCGACCATGGCACGGGTGACCTCGGACGGATACGACGTCACTCCTCGGTGGACAACACCATGATCCCCCGCCGCAAGGATCAACGCAGGCCTCGAAACCTCGGGGACATCGGTGCGCTGCCAAGCCGCCAGCCATGCCGCCACGGCGTCGAGACGGGCGAGGGCTCCCGGCGGCCGGAGGACGCGGGCGGCCCGTTGGATGACCGCCTGGCGATGGAGTTCGTCGGGACGCGGCGCAGATGTCAGATCTGCCAGCAGTCCGTCGATCACCACGGCGACGGTTCCAGATGGAGGAACTGGCCCGCCACCACCAGGTACGACTCGGCGGCTCTGGCTGCGAGGCGCCCGTTGACGACTCCGAGCAGATCCCGATAGCGCCGGGTCATCGGATCGGCGGGCACGATACCGTCTCCGACCTCGTTGGACACGACGACCGCGCAGCCGTCGCGAGTCGACAGCAAGCTCGACAGTTCGTCGACGTGTTCCAAGATTGCCGAGTCCGACCATTCGAGGACATTGGCGAGCCACAGTGTCATGCAGTCGATCAGCACGAAACCGTCCTCGGGCACCGTTCGCGCAGCCTCTGTCAGACGCATCGGCTCCTCGATCGTCGTCCAATCCGTCGGTCTCGAACGCCTGTGCTGTTCGATCCTGGCTGTCATCTCGGCGTCGCCAGCTTCGGCAGTGGCGATCACTGTCACCGGAGAGCCGGAGGCCGTTGCGCGGTGCTCGGCCGCACTCGACTTGCCGCTCCTCGCCCCGCCGGTGAGAAACGCATAGGGCATCAGAAGTCGATGCCACGCCGTGACATCACGCCCGTGTCGTAGGGGTGCTTCACCTTGACCATCTCGGTCACGGTGTCTGCGATCTCGACGAGTAGTTCGGATGCGTCGCGACCGGTCGCCACGATGTTGACCGAGGGTGGACGAGTCCGGATGGTCTCTGTGACTTCGGCCGGATCGATCCAACCCCAGTTCATCGGGTAGGTCACCTCGTCGAGGATGACCATGTCGTAGTTCCCCGAGCGAATGGTCTCAGCCGCGAACGCCCAGGCCTGACGGGCGACCGCCTCGGACTCGGAGAGCTCCTCGGAGTCCCAGGTGAATCCGTCGCCCAGCGCCCACCAGTCGACGCCGAGTTGTCGCCCTACCGCTTCTTCTCCGACCTTCCAGTCTCCGGACTTGAGGAACTGGATGACGGCGACCTTCCAGCCGCGAGCGACGGCCCGGATCATGATGCCGAACGCCGCAGTGCTCTTCCCTTTGCCGTCGCCAGTGTTCACGATCACGAGAGAGGGCTTGCGCACACTGGCCTTGGCGGGCGGATCGACCGGCGGTGTTGCGGGCTTGTCTGTCACGGTCCCACCATCTCCGGTCGAGTCTCCGTCTCGGGACGAGCCGTGCGACTCGGAATGACAACCACCCTGCCGTCCCCATCGTCGAGCACACGAACGGTCGCGCCGTAGTGCGCGCGAATGGTCGACTCCGTGAGAACGGTGACGGGTTTTCCTTCCGACACGACCCGGCCTCCTGACATCATCACCAGACGATCGCAGAACTGGGCCGCAAGCGTGAGATCGTGGATGGCCGCCACGACCGTCAGGCCGCACGACCTCCGCATCTCGTCGACGAGGCCGAGCACCCGCTGAGCATGTCCGACGTCCAGAGCACTGGTCGGTTCGTCGAGGAGCAGCAGTCCCGAGCCCTGGGCGAGAGACCGCGCCAACACGACCCGCTGGAACTCTCCACCCGACAGAGAGGCCAGTTGGCGGTCGACGAGATCCTCACACTCGAGCGAAGCGAGGCCGGCGCGAGCCGCTTCGATGTCACGCCGAGTCTCTGCTGCGAGCAAGCCGAGGTGCGGGGTTCGTCCCAGGAGCACATAGTCGGCCACGGTCATGCCGACAGGGGCGACCGGCCGCTGTGGTACGAGGGCGACGGCCTTTGCCCGGTCGCGCCTGGACATCGCGGCAGCGTCGCGTCCGTTGATACGAATCGCGCCCGCGAAGGGGACGATGCCGACGACAGCGTTCAGGACGGTGGTCTTGCCTGCGCCGTTGGGGCCGACGACCCCGACGAAGTCGCCCGGTTCGACCGCGAGACCGACTCCATCGACAATGACGCTTCCGCCGAGGGTCACCGACACTGCATCGAGAGAGAGCACGGTCATAGCGCGGTCCTCTGGGAACGACGCAGCACCAAGAGGAAGAACGGTGCGCCGAGAAATGCAGTGACCACACCGATTGGCAGTTCGGCCGGGCTCATCACCGTTCTCGCCCCGAGGTCGGTGGCGACCATGAATGCGGCACCGAACAGCATCGAGAGCGGGACCACCACTCGGTAGCTGGCGCCGGCGACGAGACGCACAAGGTGGGGCACGATGATGCCGACGAAGCCGATGAGGCCGCTCACCGAGACGGCTGCGGACGTGGCGAGCGTTGCTGCGACCACCAACAGCAGCCGGACGCGAGCGACGGGGAGACCGAGAGTGCCCGCCTCGTCCTCGCCCACCGCCAGCACGTCGAGATGCCGCCGGAAGGCGAAGATGACCGCTCCGCTGACGACGGCGTAGGGAGCGAGGGAGATCACGTCGCCCCATCCGTTGGTGGAGAGGCGTCCCAGGATCCACACGTAGACCTCGCGCAGCGTGTCGGTGTTGCGTTGCTGGAGGTAGGTCTGCAAAGCGGTGAAGAAGGCAGCGACAGCAACCCCCGCCAGGATGATCGAGGGACCGGTCCGACCGCCTGCCGCTCGTCCCAGCACGTAGGCGACTGCAACCGCGACCATCGCCCCGCAGAAGGCTCCCAGGGCGATGAACCCGCGCGCCCCGGTGGTGATCGCCACCGTCGCTCCGAGCCCCGCTCCCGCCGCCGCCCCGAGCAGGTACGGGTCGGCGAGCGGGTTCCTGAACACTCCCTGATACGCAGCGCCCGACATCGCCAGGCAAGCCCCGACAAGTGCGCCCAACACAACCCGCGGCAGCCGCCACGAGAAGAGAATGCTCTGATGGGCGTCGGAGATCTCCGGGGTTCCCACGCCGGGAACCCAGTCGAAAAGGGCAGCAAGAGCCACGTTTGGCTCCAATCCAGCCGGCCCTATCAGGACTCCGGCGAACAAGGCGACGACGAGCGCCAGCCCTCCAGTGACGGCCAGTCGGGGCCGAACACGGCTCGCCCTGAGCCCGGCGGCTGTCATCCACCGCCTCGACTACTGAGAGCATCGGCCACGAGACGGAAGAACTCCACCAGCCGGGGTCCCCAACGGGACGCCAGGTCGTCGTCCAACTCGTACAGCGAACCGGAAGAAACCGCCGAGATCGAATCCCACCCTGGTCGGGCGGAGATCGTCTCCGGCGTGTCGCCACAGCAATTGGTGAAGAAGATCAGGTCAGGGTCGGCCTCGATGATGAACTCCACCGAGAGCACCGGGTATCCGAAGCCGTCTGTGTCGGCGGGATCGGCGATGTTCTCGAGCCCGAACGCGGCGAAGACCTCGCCGATGAACGTGGACGACGTGACGGAGTAGAAGGCGCCGCCTCCGTCGCTTCCCAGCTCGTGGTAGTAGGTGAGCGGCTCGGCCGGGATCTCCGCCTCGGCAACAAGACCCTCGATCTCGGCCTGCATCGCCGATGCCAGGCTCTCGGCGTCGTCGACAAAACCCGTGATCTCGCCAAGGATCCGGATCTGTTGGTAGGCGTCCTCGATCACTGTGGCAGCAGGAAGAACCAGCGTCGGGATGCCGACTCCTTCGAGTGAAGCGACGATGCCGTCGATGTCCCCGCCGACGACGACCAGATCGGGCTCGTAGGCGACGATCGCTTCCAGATTCGGCGTGAACCCGGACAGATCGGTGACCGGCGCTTCCTCCGGGTAGTACGAGTACTCGTCCACCGCCACGACCTTCGATCCGGCACCGATGGCAAAGAGCATCTCGGTGGCCGTGGGGGAGAGCGAAACGATCGCCGTCGGAGGGGACTCCACAGTGGTAGTCACTCCTCCGGATTCGACAGTGACCGGATACCCGGACTGCACCGTCGTCGTGGTGGCGGCCGAAGTGGTGGTCGTCTCGGCCACCGTCGTCTCCGTTACCGCCTCCGTGGTAGTGGTCTCTTCCGAGACGGATTCATTGCCGCACGCGCCGAGAACCAGCGCCATCGACACGAGCAACGCCAATAACGGCTTGCGATTCCTGAACATCCCATCCTCCTGGGTCGGAGGATGAAGAGAGAGTTCGACGGCGGGGTCCCGCCGGCGGACTACACCTTCACCCGAGGCTTCGTCTGCGCCGTGACACCAGGCGACCTGGCTCGGCCCCGAGGGGCCTCACAGTTGCGGGACAGCGCCGGTTCGTTCCGGACTTCGCTGATGCCAACGGCAACGCTCACGTGGAGCGATCGGGACACACGCTAGCGGATGCCGAACCTCGTTCGTCGACCCAGAACGAGATCAACCTTCGGGGGGGCGCGCTCCGAGTTCTGCGTCGAGGAAGAGAGTCTCGCCGTCACGCTCGATCTCGAGTTCGACGACGTCACCGACGCCGTAGCTTCTGATCACGGCGGCGAGGTCGGTGAAGTCTCCGATCGGGTCGCCGTCGACGGCAACCACGATGTCACCCAACTGCAGCCCTGCGACAGCAGCCGCGGTGTCCGGGTTCACCTGCGTGATCACCGAACCCGCCCGCCCGGTGACTGTTGCATCGATCGACACACCGAGGAATCCGGGCTCGAATGAGCCCCCATCCACGATGGCCCGCGCCACCCGATAGGCACGGTCGATCGGAACGGCGAACCCGACGCCGTCGTTGGCGCCGCTGGCCGAAAAGATCGAGACGTTGATACCGACGATCCGTCCGAACCTGTCTGCGAGGGGTCCGCCGCTGTTCCCGGGATTGATCGAGGCGTCGGTCTGCAGCATCAGCCGGGGAAGCCCGTCGGGGCCGGGGATCGCCTGATCCACGGCCGAGATGATCCCCGATGTGACCGTCGAGTCGAGACGCCACGGTGAACCGAGCGCGATAGCGAGTTGACCGGGCCGCGGATCGTCGTTCAGAGCGAGCGGGGCTGCGGGCAGCCCGGTCAAAGCCACCTCGATGACGGCGATGTCGTTGTCGTCGTCTGCTCCGATGACACGGCCCGGAACCCGATCACCGTTGGCGAAGCGGACGAGGACATTCTCCACGCCGACCACGACGTGGGCCGCCGTGAGGATTCGTCCGTTGCTATCGAAGATCACGCCACTTCCCAGCCCGCCGGACTCGAGTTCGATCTGCACGACGGAGGGAAGAAGTGCTTCAGCGACGTCCGCCACCGGTTCGTCGGACTCGGGACTCACGAGCGGGGCTGTCTCCGGACCCGCCGCAGGCGCCGTGTTGTCTGGCGGTGGCACGATCGCAGTCGAGGAGGGCGGCGCTTCGGCCACAGTCGTCGTCGTGGTCGACTCGGCGGCTACGACCGTGGTTCCGGTTGGGACGGCGGGAGGTCCTGCGAGCCAGCCGATGCCTGCACCGGCGACGAACACGGTGAGAACAGCGAAGAAGATGACGACCCGCGACGGGGAATCGTCGTACGGGAGTTTGTCGTCGTTCACCGAGATCTGATCCATGTCCAGCATTCCAACCTCTTCGCCCACTTGTGCCAACTCATGGATATCTCAGCTCTGGTAAACCGGCGGTAAAGCGTTCACCGGCGGTGTGGGCGTGCTCACGCCCCCGGTCGGTATCCACACGACGAGGACGGCGCCGCCCTCGACGCGTTTGTCCGACGTCAGCCGGCCATGATGCAGCCGAGCCACCTCGCGCACGATGGGCAACCCCAGCCCGCGTCCGTCGCCCGCCCCCTCCACCACCGCAGGATCGATGCCAGGACCCCTGTCGGCAACCGCGAAATACGCCCATCCGTCCACCAGTCCTGTCCCGAGCCTGATTGTCGATCCCCGAGGCGACATCCGCAGGGCGTTCTCCACGAGGTTGCCCACGGCCCTGTCGAGCGTGGCACGATCTCCTTCGACGACTGCGGGATGAGCATCCAGTTCGATCGAGACGCCGGCCGCCTCCAGCCGGGCGGTCCAGTCTTCGGCAACCACTCCTGCCACTTCGGAGAGGTCGAGTTCGACCATCACCACCTCGTCGACTTCGAGCCGGGCAACGGCGAGCAGCTCTTCGACCATGCGTCCCATTTGATCGCTGGCCCGGGATACGAGCTGACCCGTCTCTCGCCAATCGTCCACGGTCGCCTCGGGATCGTCGAGCGTGACCTCGACATTCGACCGGATCACCGCCAGCGGGGTGCGCAGATCGTGCGATGTCTGGGCCAGCAGATCGCGCTGAGCGCGAAACGCCCGGTCGAGGCGGTCGAGCATCGCATCAAAGGTTCCTGCCATCCGGGTCAGTTCGTCGGGTGGGCCGTTCAATCCGATGCGACGGGTGAGGTCGGTGGCTTCGATCTCCTGGGCGACGGCGGTGATCCGGGTCAGCGGCTTCAGCGCCCGCCCCGCCGTGAACCAGCCGACGACGAGTGAGAGCACGAAGAGAGCGGCGAATACAAGGAGAGTGATCCCCGCAACCTGGTTGAGGATGAACTCGCGCACCAGGCTCTCGAGCGTGCGGATCTGCTGTTCTTCGATCTGGGGGAGGAACACGATCGTTCCGTCGATCTCGACAGTTCGGCCACCCGTGACCACCCGTTGGGTCATGGTGAGGCCGCGCACCGCGTCGAGAACCGAGAGGTAGACGACCCCGAGGGCGAGGCCACCGATACCGAAGACCACCGCAGAGGTGATCCACGACAGGCGGAAGCGAAGCGACTTTGTGACCGGCGGCAGATCCATCCGATCCGGAAGGCTATCGGCTGTCCCCTAAGACCGAGGTAAACGTCACGGAGAGCGCGCCACGTACCCGCGCCCAGGCAGCGTCTCGATCACGCGGGGATCTCCCAGCTTCTTGCGCAGGTTCGAGATCGTCACTCGAACAGTGTTCGTGAACGGATCGGCCATCTCGTCCCAGACATGCTCGAGCAGATGCTCCTGGCTGTGCACTACGTCCGGATGCAGGAGAAAGTACTCCAGCAAGGCGAACTCCTTGGCCGTCAGACCCAACTCGCGACCGTCGCGTTCAGCGGAGAATCGGGCGGGGTCGAGGACGATGTCGCCCAGTTCCAAGACCGGGGCACGATCCTGTTCGCGCCGCAACAGCGCCCGCACCCTCGCTTCCAACTCGGCAAAGGCGAACGGCTTGACGAGGTAGTCGTCTGCCCCGGCGTCGAGCCCTCGCACCCGGTCGTCGAGCGTGTCGCGTGCCGTCAGCATCAGGATTCGGGGAGGGATTCCGTCGAGAGTCGGAACGGCTCCGGACTTGAGCCCGGTTGCCAGATCGACCCCCGCGCCGTCCGGCAGATTCCAATCGAGAATGACCAAATCGTGCTCCGCCGCGACAAGGGCCATCTCGGCCCCCGAGATGGTGCCGACGATGTCCACGGCATGACCACGGCGGGCAAGACCGCGGCGGATGGCGGCTGCCAGATCAGCCTCGTCTTCGACAATCAGGATGCGCACGACCCCAATCTCGCACAGACAGCAGAGTGAGGCGAGCGGTAGCGTCTCTGAGATGAGCCGACCCATCGACGCTCACGCCGCAGTGCTCTTCGATCTCGACGGCGTGCTCACTCCCACCGCCGAAGTCCACCGGAGAGCATGGAAACGCACATTCGATCGCGTCCTCGCCGCCCATGTGAGAGAACAGGCAGATCCGTTCACGACCGACGACTACCTCCGGTACGTCGACGGCAAGCCCCGCTTCGAAGGTGTGCACAGCTTCCTCGTCTCCCGCGGGATCGAACTCCCCCAAGGCGATCCTGGTGAAGAGCCCTCACTCGAATCCGAGGCAGGAGTCGGGAATCTCAAGAACCGCGAATTCACTGCGGTCTTGCGCGAGGAAGGGGTCGACGCCTATCCGGGTTCGGTGGCCCTCTTGGACCATCTTCTGACAGCGGGCGTAGCGGTGGCGGTCGTGTCGTCGAGCGCCAATGCCGAGTCGGTGCTCGAGGCAGCCGGACTCCGCACCCGCTTCGAGGTGATCGTCGACGGGATCGTCGCCCGCGAGCGGGGTCTTCCCGGAAAGCCCGCCCCCGACACGTTCCTGGCCGCCGCCCGCGAGCTCGGGGTGGAGGCCGCGGACGCAGTCGTGGTCGAAGACGCTCTGTCCGGCGTGCAGGCCGGCGTGGCGGGAGGTTTCGGGCTGGTCGTCGGTGTCGACCGCGAAGGCCAGGCAGCGGCGCTGGCGGAGGCGGGGGCGCACGTCGTCGTCTCCGATCTCGCCGAACTCCTTCCCTGATGTCCTTCCGGCCGGCCCTAGTTCATACCCGCCAGGACATCGTTCCGGTCTGGTGGAGGTTGGCGAGCCGTCAGCAC
>JBBDWN010000104.1:0-20405 GCA_040902855.1 Acidimicrobiia bacterium
GAGAGGGTAGGACGGGTTTGCTGCCCCTTCCGTCCTCGCCTGGCGGCTCGGCCACAAAGGCCATCTGCGGGGTCCGTACACTGCCGGCGATGGAATGGTCTGAGATTCTCGGTCGGTTGGCTTCGGGCGACGACCTCACGCGAAACGAGGCACGCGACGCCATGGCAGCAGTCATGGCGGGGGAGGCCACGTCTGCCCAGATTTCGGCGCTGATCGTCTCGCTGCGGATAAAGGGTGAGACTGTCGACGAGATGACCGGTCTGGTCGAAGCGATGCGGGCGGCCGCAGTGACCGTCGACATCGGCGAGCCCGTGGTCGACATCGTCGGCACCGGGGGAGACAGGTCGGGAACATTCAACATCTCGACGACGGCCGCCCTCATCGCTGCAGGGGCAGGAGCAAAGGTTGCCAAGCATGGCAACCGGTCGGCTTCCTCGAAGTGCGGCTCGGCTGATGTGCTGGAGGCGCTGGGGGTCCGGATCGACCTCGAGCCTGAACACACCGCCGAAATGGTCCGACAGGTGGGGTTTGGGTTCTTCTTCGCTCCCCGATACCACCCGGCGATGCGCCATGCCGGGCCGGTCCGCAAGGAACTGGGCATACCAACCGTCTTCAACTTCCTCGGGCCGCTCGCCAACCCGGCCGGCGCCACCCGACAGGTGATCGGCGTGTCGGATCGTCGGATGGCCGAACGGATGATCGGGGTGCTGAAGAGCCTGGGGTCTGAATACGCCTTCGTTGTCTACGGCGAGGACGGTCTCGACGAGTTCACGACCACCGCCCCCACCTTCATCCACCGTCTGAAGAACGGCGAGATCACGACCGCCGAGTTCACACCGGAGGATCTCGGTGTGCCGAGGGCGCAGCCTGCCGACCTCCTCGGGGGAGAGGTCGATGAGAACGTCGCAATCACCCGGGCGATCCTCGCCGGTGACAAGGGACCGAAACGCGATGCCGCCGTTGTCAACGCCGCCCCGGCACTCGTCGTTGCGGGGTTGGCGGAGGGGTTCGTCGACGGCGTGGAATTGGCGGTCGAGGCCATCGATTCCGGTGCGGCGGAAGCAACTTTGGAGCGGGCGATCTCGGTCAGCAACGCCTTCGAGGCCTGACATGGCCGGACCTTCCGCCGACGACCTGACCGGTGCGCTCCGGGCCGCAGGTATGCGGATCACCCGACCGAGGGTCGCACTCTGCGAAGTGCTTGCCGACGCCAGACATGAGCACCTCACTCCACAGGTGCTTCACGGCCGGGCCGAAGAGAGGTTGGGTGGGCGCATCGACCCCTCGACGGTCTACCGGACGCTCGAGGCGCTGACCGAGTGTGGCGCCGTGTATCACGTCCATCTGGGCCACGGGGCGGCCGTCATTCACCTCTCCGACCTCGACCAGCATCACCACCTGGTGTGCGAGGTGTGTGATCGGACGGTCGACCTCCCCATCGACGAAGTGACGCCGTTTATCCGCCATGTCGGCGACACCTACGGGTTCACCGTCGACTCGGTCCACTTCGCGATGGTCGGACGGTGTTCGACCCACGATCGAAACGAAGTATGAACACGCCGCCGAGGATGCGGCATTGATCCCACCGCCGGATAGCGTTTCTTTTATGCGGACCCGCCTCCTCCTGGTTCTGGTGCTCATCGCAAGCGCCTGTGCCCAACCGGCCTCCGAGCCGGCGGCGGTCGAGTCGACAACCCCGACGACGAGCACCACGGCGGATGCCGCGGCGACCACGGCGACAACGTCGACCCTGGCCGCCTCAGAGGGGACTTCGACGACTCGGCCGGCCCCGAATCCTGATCGTGATCTCGCCCCCGACTTCGCACTCACCCTCAGCGACGGCACCGAGTATCGGCTCGCCAACGAGGTGAGGCCCGTGTATCTCGTGTTCTGGGCCGAATGGTGAACGACATGTCGACGGGAGTTGCCCGTCGTCGATCAGATATCCCTCGACTACGCCGAAGCGGTGACGTTCCTTGCTCCCGCCTGGAAGGGGACACTTCCGGCGACCACCCAGCGGGCGAAGGAGCTGCTCCCATCGGGGGTGGTGCAGTGGGGGCTCGATGCCGATGAGGTCGTGTTCGAGGCCTTCGGAATCCCGTATCAGCCGGTGACGGTGTTGATCGCAGCCGACGGCACGATCTTCGAGGCGTGGGCCGGATTCCGGCCCGAGGCCGAGATCCGTCGGTCCCTCGAGGCGCTCGTCTCCGATGGTGTGTGAACGTCGCTAGTCTTGTTGCAACCAGCTTGCAATAGAAGGCCAGTGTGCACATCCCCGAAGGGTTCATCAACCTTCCCACCTCGCTCGGCGCCGCCGCGGTCGCAGGCGGCAGCGTGTGGGGCTCACTCCGGATCGCGAGCCGTGATCTGAAGGACAGGCTCGTGCCCTTCGCCGGACTCACGGCCGCATTCATCTTCGCCCTGCAGATGCTGAACTTCCCGGTGGCGGCAGGAACCACCGGCCACCTCCTCGGCGGGGCGCTCGCCGCGATCCTGTTGGGTCCGTGGCTCGGGATCGTTGCAGTCACGGTCGTCGTCGTCATCCAGGCTCTCCTCTTCGCCGACGGCGGCCTCGTCGCGATGGGACTGAACGTGCTGAACATGGCGGTCATCACCGCCCTCGCCGGCTGGTATGTCTTCCGGGGTGTCGTCAAGGTGTTGCCGCGTCGATCCGGGGTGCTCTTCGGCGCTGTCGCCGGCGCCTGGGCGTCGGTCGTGGTCTCGTCGATCGGTTTCTCGATCCAGTACGCGCTGGGCGGTGTGGGCGGGGTCGATCCGGGGCTCGTCTTCCAGTCGATGGTCGGAGTCCACGCGCTGATTGGGATCGGAGAAGGACTCATCACCGCAGCGGCGGTCGGAGCGGTGCTGGCAGCCCGACCCGACCTGGTGACCGGAGTTCGCGATCTGAGCGACATCGAGCACGCCTCCACCTCGCTGTCCCGGCGGGCGGTCGGCGGTTTCGTGGCCGCCGGGCTGGCAGTGGCGATCGCCCTGGTGGTCTTCATCGCCCCGATCGCCGCCTCGGATCCCGACGGTCTGGAGCGAGTGGCCGAAGACACCGGGTTCGCGACGGTGGCGGGCGACAACGCCTACTCGGGACCGCTCGCCGACTACGGCGTTGCCGGGCTCGACAACGAAGCGGTTGGGACCATCATCGCCGGGATCGTCGGCACCGGACTGACCTTCGCCGCCGGCATGATCCTCGTCGGCATCGCCCGACGGCGGTCGCATCACGTAGAAGCCACGTGAGCGGAGGCCACCTCCACGCCCTGCACGTGCACGGGCACAGCCCGGTGCATCGACTGGCGCCGGAGGCCAAGGTGGCCGCGCTCTTCGTATTCGTTCTCGGGGTGGTTGCCACCCCGCGGGAGGCGGTGTGGGCGTTCGGCATCCATGCCTTTCTCCTCCTGGCGGTCGTGACGTTCGCCGAACTGCCGGTCGGGTTCGTCCTTCGTCGCATGACGATCGAACTGCCGTTCATCGCCTTTGCGCTCTTCCTGCCCTTCCTCGGTGGGGGGCCCGATACGGAAGTGCTCGGAGTTGGTCTGTCGATGGAGGGTCTGTGGGGTGCCTGGAACATCTTCGCCAAGGCGACCTTGGGCGTCGGCGCATCAGTCACGCTCGTCGCAACAACCGAGATTCCAGAGCTGCTCCACGGCTTCGACCGATTGCGAGTTCCGCGCCTCTTCACGGCGATCGCCGGGTTCATGGTGCGATACATCGATGTGATCGCCGGCGAGATCCAGCGCACTCGCACGGCCATGACCGCCCGAGGCCATGATCCCCGTTGGCTGTGGCAGGTTGGTCCGCTGGCGACGGCTGCCGGCGCGCTGTTCGTGCGTTCCTACGAACGGGGTGAGCGGGTCCATCAGGCGATGGTCGCCCGCGGATACGACGGCCGGATGCCAGTGATCGACGAGCGTCGAGCGACAGCCCTCGAATGGGGCTCGGCACTCGCGATCCCGTTCACAGTGTGGATGACTGTCCTCCTGGTACTGGTGACCCAGTGACCGCCCTCGAAGTCCGCGACCTCCGATTCAGCTACCCGGACGGCACGGAGGTGCTGCGCGGTGTCGACCTCGAGATCGGGGCGGGGGAGAGGGTTGCCCTGCTTGGACCCAACGGAGCAGGCAAGACGACTTTCGTCCTCCATCTCATAGGGATCCTGCAGGGCGGTTCGGGCAAGGTGGCGATCGACGGGATCGAACTCACCGATGAGTCGGTGCGCGACGTGAGGGCGCGGGTCGGGTTCGTCTTCCAGGACCCGGACGATCAGCTGTTCATGCCGACGGTACGCCAGGACGTGGCGTTCGGGCCGGCCAACTTCGGGCTGCGAGGCGAGGAGTTGGAGGTGCGGGTGGGTGAGGCGCTGGAGATGGTCGGGATGGGACACGCGGCGGACAAGGCTCCTCATCATCTGTCCGGTGGCGAGCGGAGGCGGGTGGCCATCGCCACGGTGTTGGCGATGCGGCCGTCGATCCTGATTCTCGACGAGCCGTCGTCGAACCTGGATCCTGCGGGGCGCCGGGAGCTGGCGGAGATCCTTGCGGGACTCGACGTGACGCTGTTGATGGTCACCCACGACCTCCCGTACGCATTCGAGACTTGTGAGCGATCGGTGGTGATGGCTGGGGGAGTGATCGCCGCAGACGGTCCGACCCCCGATGTGCTGTCGGACGCCGCTGCCATGACTCGCCATCGCCTCGAACTCCCAGCCGGCTTCCACCCCCACCACCTCTGACCCTGGTTTTGGTCGTCGAAACGCACTGTTTGTGTAGCGCTGGTTCGCTAAGAAACGGGTCTCAGGTGGAACCGATCGCGGGGGAGGGACGTCCGATGTCTATGAGGAACTTTCTGGTCGCGCTGGTACTTGCCCTTGCGGCCTGCGGTGGAGGGGAAGTGATCGCCGTCCCGGAGGAGCCCTCCACCTCCCTGCCGATGTGCGATGAACTCCCGGTGATCTTCGCCTCTGACGAGCTGTACGGCGACCGGCCGGTGTACGTCGGGAATGAAATGCCGGTCGAAGAGGTCCAGGCGTGGGCGTCGAGTCAGCCCGGTTTCGAGACGTTGTGGATCGATCGAGATCACAACGGATGGCTCACACTCGCGTTCAGCGAAGGCGCCGCCGATCGCCAGGCCGATGTCGAGCGGCTGTTCCCGGACGATGGCGTGGTTGTCGTCGAAGTGGACTGGACGATGGCGGCGTTGGAGCAACTTCAGATCTCTCTCCCCGGGCGGTTCGACCCTGGATTCGTCCAGACATCCGGCATCTCCGTCACACAAGGAGTCGTGAGCGTCGGTATCGGGCCGTTGACACCCGAAAGGATTGCGACTGCCGAAGCCGAGCTCGCAGGCGAGCCCGTCTGTCTCGAAGGAATCGATCCGGCGTTGGTGCCCGAGCCCGGCCCCCAACCTCAGGCCGGCGACGGGTGGCGGCTCCTTGCCGACGAGAAGACCGGCCACGCCTACCGGACTGGATTCGCCAGCGACCGAGCCGATTTCGAGGAACTGTGGCGTGAGGCGGGGATCTCCGGTCCGCTACCTGAGGTCGACTTCGAATCCGAGGTGGTCATCTGGTTTGGCGCGGTGTACGGATCGAGCTGCCCAAACCTTCGGATGGACGAGGTGGTGATCTCCGGAGACCTGGTCTATCCGGTCATCGTCGACGTCGACGCGCCGATGGCGTGCACCGGCGACGCCAATCCGCACGCCTATGTAGTTGCCGTCGAGCGGTCTGCTCTCCCTGCGGACGGTTTCGTCATCCAGCTCCAGGCTGGGGAACCGTCCTCGGGGGTGTTGGACCAGCAGACCTTCGTTCGCGGTGACGTCACCGTCCCGGGCTCGTATGTGGCTGGCGTGCGTGGAGAGTTGCCTGGTGAGGAACCCGGACCGCCGCATGTCGAGTACGGCGGGGTGATCGAGCCTGGATACCCCTGGGCATACAACCTGTATGTGCACTGTGGGATCGAATGGCTGGGTGAGATCAACAGCATCCAGTGGAGAGCCGAATCGGTGCCCGGCCAACTCGGTTACATCCCTGACGAATGGCGGGAGGCTGTGGACGAGAAGCAGTACGTCACCGTCGAACTGCTGCTTACTCCGGGTGACCCGCCGGTGCTGGAGGCGACCGCTCTCGGTCACACTGTGCGCTACCTCCCCGCCAGCGCGGACCCGCCCGGCTGCGACTGATCCCGTTTTGGTCGTCGAAACGCTTCATTGGTGAAGCGCTGGTTCGCTAAGAACGCGCCTACCGTCCCCCGTCGTGCGTACGTGGGAAACGGTTCAGCTCGCCGTGATCGCCGTCGCTGTTCTTCTCCCAGTGGTACTCGGGTACCGGCTGAAGCGGGGGCGGATGGCGGCGATCCTGGTCGTGGCGATGATCGTCCAGCTGGTCGTCGAGGGTTACCGCTGGCAGCTTCTGCTCGTCGAACTCACCACTGTCGGTCTCGCCGTGGCCGACGTCTTGCGCGAGGAACGCAAGATGGCTGGATTGCAGCGATTCCGGCGGGGGCTCCTCGGTCCGGTCGGCGTGGCGGCCCTGGCGGCACTTCCCCTCGCCCTTCCGATACCGGAACTCCCGATCCCGACCGGACCATTCCCGGTCGGGACGCAGACGTTCGTCATCATCGACGACGAGCGCCTGGAGGCGTACGGACTTCCCGAGCCTGAAGAGGGCGAGGAGACTCCGGAACCCAGTGAGCCCCGGCGTTTCGTGGTCCAGGCGTGGTATCCGGCGACCGATGTCGAGGATGCCGAACCGCTCGTCTGGAATCCGGATCTCGACGTGGTCGGACCGGCGATGGCCCGCAGGCTGGGCTTCCCGGGATTCTTCCTCTCTCATGTCAGCGGCATACCGTCATCGTCGTACGAGGGGGTCCCGGCAGCGTCCGGACGCCTCCCGGTCGTCATCTACTCGCACGGCTGGACCGGATTCAGGACGATCGCTCTGCACCAGATGGAGTCGCTCGCCAGCCGGGGATTCATCGTGCTCGCCGCCGACCACACCTACGGATCCGTCGCCGAAGTCTTTCCCAACGGCCAGGTCGTCGAATACGACCCGCGGGCGCTGCCAGACGAAGAGGTCGTCGGAACCGAGGACTATCTCGAAGCCGGCGAACAGCTGGTCGAGACGTTCGCAGACGATCTCGTCTCGATGCTCGATGCGCTCGAAGCCGGGGCCAGCGGACCGTTTTCCCGAATGATCCCGGAGCCTGATCTTGGCCGCATCGGCATCTTCGGCCATTCGACCGGAGGCGGCGCGGCCGTCCGAGCGTGTATCGACGACGAGCGTTGCATGGCCGTGCTCGGGATGGACGCCTGGGTCAATCCGATTCCCGACCGAATCGTCGCGCGCGAACTGTCCCAGCCGAGCCTGTTCATGCGCTCGGATGGGTGGCGTGGAACCCCCAACGACGGTCGATTGCGTGGTCTGGCCGAACGCAGCCCTTTCGAGTCGTACTGGGTCGGCATCGAAGGGGCGGGGCACAACGACTTCGTCCTCACACCGGTCTTCTCGCCCGTCGCCGACCGCCTCGGTCTGAAGGGCCCGATTCCGGCAGACCGGGTCATACCGATCGTCGACACCTATCTGACGGGGTTCTTTCAGCGGTATCTGATGGGGACGGGAGGATCGGCGCTGGACGAGCGACCGCCGGACGAGGTCAGATTCGAATTTCTGCCGTGATCGCCCGGCCGACTGATCACTGATTGACCACCGCTCCGGCATGGTCGTGCTGAGAGACGCCGTCGAAGAGCTTCTCGGCGGGTGTCTGGCCTGAGCCCTCAGTCGCCCGGTGCCGACTGGATGTCCCCGACGACCTGCTGGCCTGGATCCTCCCCGCGTCGGATTGCATCGATCGTCTGACCCAGCAGCAGTGCGTTCGACTCGCCCTGGATCTTGCCGACGACCTTCCCGCTGCCGTCGATGAAGTAGGTCTCCGGGACCCCGAAGACCCCGAAGGCGATCGCCGCTCTGCCGTTCGGGTCGTCGAGGTACGTCGCGGCGTCGCTGCGTCCCAACTCGTCGAGGAATGCGTTGGCGTCCGCCACGTCGTCCTGGAAAGCTACCTGGACGAGCCGTACCCCTGAATCGGCGAAGCCGTCGGCGACCGCATTGAGGTCGGAGTGCTCCAGCCTGCACTCGAGACACCACGACGCGAAGAAGTTGACGAGAACGATCGTGCCGTCTCCTGCCCCGAGGTCGGCGAAGCCGGAGCCGTCGAGCAGGGGGAGCTCGAGGGTGGGTGCGGGTTCTCCGATGAGCGGCGAGGCGACCAGATTGGGATCACCGCCGAACCGCGAGGCGAGCACGACGCTCAGGCCCACTGAGAGGGCGACGACCGTCCAGGCGGCGGTTCGAACCCAACGCCCCGTCATGCGCACGGCTCCCCGTCGGCGGCGAGCGCAAGGTCCGTCTCGACCTGTTCCCGAATGTCTGCGTCGAGCTGATCGGAGGAGAGGACACGTTCGAAGAGGACGGCGGCCCCGGCGGGATCGCCTGCTCCACACCACAAGATCTGGCCCTTGACGTACAGAGCCTCGGTGGATTCCGGCGCAGCCTCGATTGCCCGATCGATCACCTGGAGAGACAGGTCGACCTCACCGTTGCCGACGAAGGTGATCCAGGCGATGCGGGTCATGGTCCTGGCGAACAGGTCGGAGGGAGGATCAGCGCTGAGGATCGCCTCGTAGTGGACGAAGGAACGCTGAAACTCTCCTCTTTCGAAGTAGCGCTCGGCGAGGGCGAAGCGCATGTACGGAAGCTGTGCCGCGACTTCTGGATCGTCTGCGTTGGCAGCGATCACCGCTTCCATCGTCTCGTCCGAATACTCGGCTGGGTCGAACTCGTCTCCGGCTGCAATGCCCTGGAGCGCGCCATTCTCCTGCGTCCCCACGGTCGAACCGAGGACCGCGATGGTGATTGCGAAACCAACGACCAGGATCAACGTCCCGACCACGAGTCGGGGTTTCGATCGAGCGGCGACCGGGGTCGCATCATCCAAAGCGTCCAACTCGGCCAGATATGTCGCTCGCAGTCGCTCGCCGGTGTCCTCGTCGATTTCGCCTGATTCGATCTGGGTGTCGAGTTCCTCGAGATCGAGGCGGATCTGGGTGGCCTGACCTTCCGGATCGCTCATGCGTCGGAGTCCTGGGCCTCGAGTGCCCGGCCCGAGTCGGCACGTGTTCGACTCATCCCGGCGGCGATGCCGACCGCGAGCACGACCGCCGGGATCGCCCACAGGGCGGCTGTCTCGAGGCTGAAGGGCGGGTCGAGGAGTTGGGCTCCCGTATAGGAGGCGATCAACTCGTCGACGATCTGGTCATCCGATCGCCCCTCGACGATCCGCTCGCGCACGAGACCCATCATGTCCTCGGCGAGAGGCGCCGGGGAGTCGGCGATCGACTCTCCCTGGCAGACAGGACACCGTATCGACGAGCCGATCTCCCTCGCTCGATCCTCCGCCGGTGGTTCGGCGGTGACCGTGGCGACGACCACGAATAGGGCGAGTGCCACCGTCACCGCCAGTCGGAGACGCGTGACGAGCCGGTCAGACACCGGCGCCGACCTCTCTACGGGTACCGACCCGTCTGCGCAGAGAGATGAACCCGCCGGCCGCGGTGACGAGTCCTCCCAGCCACACGAGCCACTGCATCGGTGAGCTGTCGAGGGAGATGATGATCTCGCGCGAGTCAGGGTCGATCGTCCGCAGGGTGGAGTACAGGTCGCCGGCCAGTGTGGTGTGGACGGACGGTGTGAGGATCGCCTGGGCCGAGTTGCCGAAAGTCGCCAGCCGGGGGACCAGCGTCGTGACCGCATCGCCGTCCTTCGACACGTCGAGGCGGACGCCGACGATGGTTCGGTTCGGCTCGGAACGGGTGAACGGGGCGTCGTAGGTGACCTCCCATCCGTCGAAGAGCACCACATCGCCTGGTTGCATCGTGACCTGGTCATGGACCGCCAGGTTCGACGCCAACGCGATTCCGAGCGCGAGGAGGGCGACCCCGATGTGGGACACCTGACCTCCCCAGTACCCCGGATCGCGGGTGAACAGCCGGCGAGCTTCGTCGAGGACCTGACCGTTACGCGAGTCGGCGGCGTGGCGGGCCTGTCCCCACAGATGGTTGACGATGACGGCGATCACGAACGTCGAGAGCACCACTGCGAGGACCACCCAGCCGATCGTCGTCGTGGCGATCACGGTCACCGCACCCGCCGCCAGCGCGATCTGGAGCGGCCCGTGGATCCGCGACCAGACGAGGTCGGGGCGGGCCACACGCCACGGCATGACCGGTCCGACGCCCATACCCAGCAGCAGCGCGAAGCTGAGCGGTACCGCCAGCCTGTTGTAGAAGGGTTCGCCCACCCGCACGGTCGACCCGGTGATCGCCTCGAGGAAGAGGGGATAGATGGTCCCGACCAGCACGACGAACGCGTAGACCGTCAGGATCAGATTGTTGTAGAGGAATGCGCCCTCGCGGCTGGAGAGGGATTCCATGCGTGAAGGCTGGGCGACGTCGTTGGCCCGGAGGGCGAAGAGTCCGAACGAGCCGACCAGCACGATCACCAGAAATGCCAGAAGGACGGGTCCGATTGCCGACTGGGTGAACGAATGGACCGAGGCGATGGTCCCGGAGCGGGTGAGGAAGGTGCCGAGGATGGTGAGTGCGAAGGCGGCGATGACCAGGACGAAGTTCCACGACTGGAGCATCCCCCGCCGGCGTTGGACGAGGGCGCTGTGGATGAAGGCGGTCGCCACCAGCCACGGCATGAGCGAGGCGTTCTCCACCGGATCCCACGCCCAGTATCCGCCCCAGGAGAGCACCTCGTACGCCCACCACCCGCCGAGGACGATGCCGAGGGTGAGGAACGTCCAGGCCACGGTGGTCCAGCGCTTCGACCGGTCGAGCCAGGCGGGCCCGGTGATCCGCTGGGCGAGTGCAGAGATGGCGTAGGCGAAGGGGACTGTGAGACCGACGTACCCGACATAGAGCATCGGCGGGTGAATCGCCATGAGGAGATGGTTCTGCAGGAGGGGATTCGGTCCGGCACCGTCCACCGGTCCGACTGCCCCGACGAGGGGGATCGGCGACGATTCGAGGCAGCGGTTCACCCCTTCGGCGATGGCCGTACAGGTCTCGAAGGGGTTGGACACGGTGATCATCAACCCGAAGAAGAACACCGCCACACCCCCCATGACCGCCACCGCCCCGGCGCCCAACGGGTCAGGAGTCGAGAGATGGTCCCGGACGACGACCCAGGTGAATCCGGCGAGAACGAGTCCCCACAGCACGATGGATCCTTCGAGGGCGGCCCAGGCGGTGGCGATGTCGAAGGGGAATGGGGTGGATGACGAATGGTTGTTCGCCAGATACGCGATCGTGAAGTCGTCGACCTGGAGCCCGACCTGAAGGACAGCCATCGATGCGATCGACGCCCACACCAGTATCCGTCCCGGTCTCCGCAGATCCGGTGCCGACGCCGGTCTGATCGCGGCTCGAACGGCGTTGACGGTCAGTACCAGTGCAGCCGCCAGGGCCACGAGGATCGTGACGGTGCCGACGAGGGCGAGCATCAGCCGGATTCCAGATCGGGTGCGTTGCCGGTCTCCGGCGCCTGGTACTCGGCCTCGTGGCGGATGAGGGCTTCGTCTGCCTCGAACACCTCCCCCACCCAAGCACCTTCGAGCAGAACCTCGACATCCTCTTGGAAGAGCGGGGGTGGCAGCGAGACGAGGCGGATGGTCACGGTGGCGACCCCGTCGGAGATCTCGAACGTCGATTCACCCTGGCCGGGGGAGAGCGACCCAGGCACCACCGTGCCGGCGATACGGAAGCGCCGGCTGTCGTCGAACTCGGCCCTGGCTTCGACGGCCTCCGATGCGTACAGGTAGTACACGGAGGCGTCGCCGGCTGCTCTGACCAGGAAGAACGAGGCCACGCCGATCCCGAGGATCGCCGGGATGATGAACCAGCGGTGATTCGTCACTGTCGGCGGTCGGACGACCGGTCGCGTGTCGCGCGGGCGCGATTCCAGACGGTGACGGCGTACCCGATGATGAGGCCGTAGGTGACGAGGTAGGAAGCCCAGATGAAACCTTCGCTCATGACAGCCCCTCCAGATTCGGCTTGGCGACGGCCTGTCCGGCCAGCTCTGTTTCGGCGATCGACGCCTCGGCCTCCAACCGCGCCAGACGGACACGTTCGACCATCAGGTAGATGTAGAGCACCGAGAACGCGGCGAGGTTCACGAGGAGGGCTGCCACCATCGATCCGTCCATGGCGATGCCGTCGGGTCGCACGGTCATCCCCTGGTGGAGCGATCGCCACAGGGTCACCGAGAAGTAGACGAGGGGGACCTGGACCACCGCGATCAGTCCGAGGATTGCGCTCCTCCTGGCTCGTGCAGTCGGATCGGGGATCGACCGGCGTAATGCGAGATAGCCGAGATAGACGAAGAACATGAGAGCGGTCGAGGCCATCCGCGGGTCGCCCCAGTCCCAGAACGTCCCCCAGACGGGGTAGCCCCAGAGCATGCCGGTGAACAGCGACACGGCCGTGAACAGCACCCCGATCTCGGCGGAAGCCTCGGCGATCCGGTCGAAAGCCATGCGCTTCGTCACGAGCCACCCGGCGGATGCCAGCGCCGTCACCCCGAAGGCGAGAAAGGCCAGCCACGATCCGGGGACGTGGACGTACATGATGCGGACGTAGTCGGCCTGGAACACGTCGGGTGACGACGTGAACGCCAGCCACAGCCCGGTGGCGAGGCTCAACAGGGCTGTGGTTCCGAGGACGGCCCTGGGAAGCGTGCGTTTCATGTGTTCGATTCCTCCAATGAGCGTGCGGTGACGACCCCGGTGACCGCGAGCGCGAGGTCGGCGACGACCAATGTCAGCACCCAGGGAAGGGTAGTTCGACCCCGGACAAGGGATTCCAGGCTCTGGGCGGCGCCGAGCAGCAACGGAACCGAGACCGGGATCACGAGCAGTGGGGCGAGAGACGTCCTGGTTGCGATGCCCGCCGCCACGTCTCCGGCCAGCGTGGACAGCATCGCCAGGCCTGCTGCGAACAGGACGAGAACGCCGACCATCGGCCACAGACGGGGAATCGGGTCAGGGTCGTAGAAGAGGAAGACGAGCGGAGCGGTGATGGCGAGGACGACGAGGATCAGCGCCGAACCCGAGACGACCCGCCCGGTGAAACGGGCGACCGGATCGACCCCCAGCAGGGTCAGAAGGCGTCGTTGGGCCGTCGTCTCGACCGCGGTCTGCCGGAGGGCGACCTGCATCCCGAACAGAAGCCCCACCAGCCAGTACACGGGAAATGCCAGGGTGGCGAGACGCACGTCGAGCGCGTCAGTTGCAAACGGGACGACAAACACGGCCGCGGCCGCGAACGGCACCACGACTGCCACAGTCTCCCGAGACCTCCCTTCGACGACGAGGTCCCGGCGGGCGATCGCAAACGCCTGGCGCCAGAACCGGCTCATGCCGCACCCGGATCGAGGGAGTGGACCTCGTCGCAATCGGCTCGGAGCCGTTCTGCGTCATGCGAGACCATGACAACAGCCCCGCCCGCCGTTCGCGTCAGTTCGACGAGAGCGTCGATGATGGCGTCTGCGTCTTCGTCGAGTCCGGCGTGGGCTTCGTCGAGACAAAGGAGCTCGGGTCGTCGCATCAGTATCGACGCCAGATCGGTACGGCGGCGCATCCCGTTGGAAGATTCACCTGCGCGCCGGTGGCCGGCCGCCCCCAGTCCGACCCTGTCCAGGGCTTCATCGGCCATCGATCGGTCGAGACAGGCGAGGTCCGCGACGAGATGGAGGTTCTCGCGGAGCGTGAGGTGGTCATAGAGCGCAGGTTCGTGTCCGGACCAGCCGATCCGCGGTCGCACCGCCCGGCTCCCGGGAGTGCCCAACTCCTGGCCGAGCACCGAGCCGCGGCCACCGGTGATCGGGACCAGGGTTGCGATCACGCCGAGAAGGGTCGTCTTGCCTACGCCGTTGCGGCCGGCGACCCCGACGACTGCTCCAGGAGCAACCCGCAGGCTGACATCGGAAAGGACCGTCGTCGGTCCGAACCGGACCGAGACGTCGTCGAGCATCACGAGAGGATCGGGCACCGGGCGAGTGTATGGCCTCTCCCTGCACCGGACGGAAACAGTTGCGAAACCGTTGGGTCCCGACCTCACGTGATGGCACTGCCCGCCATACGATGTCGACATGGCTACCCGTCCCGACCGGATTCTGCTGATCGACGACGAGCCGCGGGTTCGTCAAGTCGTCTCGGCCTATCTCGAACGCGAGGGATTTCGGGTCGATCAGGCTGCGGATGCCGCTGAAGCACGGGCCCTGCTCGCGGGGACCCCTCCCGATCTTGTCGTCCTCGACGTGATGTTTCCCGGCGCTTCGGGTCTCGACCTGCTGGCCGAAATGAGAGAGACCTCGGAACTTCCCGTCATCCTTCTCACTGCCCGTGCGGAGGAGTCCGACCGGGTGGCCGGTCTCGAACTTGGTGCCGACGACTATGTCGTCAAGCCGTTCTCACCGCGGGAACTCGTTGCACGGGTGCGCACCGTTCTGCGCCGCACTCGTCGGCGGCCGGAGGGCGGCCGTATCGAGCACGGTGAACTGGTGATCGACGTCGCGGCACGCGAGGTCACTGTGGCGGATCGGACTGTGGATCTCACCGCCAAGGAGTTCGACCTCCTCACCCACATGGCGGGCCGACCCCGGGAGGTCTTCAGCCGCAACCAGTTGCTGATGGACGTGTGGGACTCCTCGTCGGAGTGGCAGGATCCAGCCACCGTGACGGTTCACATCCGGCGTCTTCGAACCAAGCTCGAGCCGGAAGCGGTCGAGTCGCGCTGGTTGGAGACGGTATGGGGCGTCGGCTATCGGTTCCAACCGTGATCCGACTGGTCGCAGCCGTCGCCGCCATCGTCGCCGGCGTCCTCCTGCTCACCGAGGTCTCGATGCAGCCCACCACCGAAGAGCGGCTTTCGCTGGCGGCCATCTACGGCGTCGCCGCGGTGGTGACGGTGATCGTGTTCCTCGGAGGTCGAGCGGCGAGTACCAGGCTGCGTTC
This sequence comes from Acidimicrobiia bacterium, assembly GCA_040902855.1. Taxonomy (GTDB): domain Bacteria; phylum Actinomycetota; class Acidimicrobiia; order Spongiisociales; family ZC4RG35; genus DATHWB01. Next base: position 15,087 of record JBBDWN010000104.1, read on the forward strand.
GCTTGGGTCTTCGCTGCAGCTGATTGCAGTCGCATCTGTCGGCGTCGCCGGGCTTGCCGTCTTCCTGGCCGCTCAGACGATGTTCCTGTCGGTCCATGACCGAAACCTGGTCCTCGCCGCACTCGTGCTGGGGATTGGGCTCGGCTCGGCCCTGGCAATCGCCTTCGGACGCCAAGCCGGTGAAGACCTCGCCCGCGTGAGCGACGCGGCGCTCCGGCTGGCTGCGGGCGAGCCTTCGGTTCGCGCGGGCGTGACCCGGAGAGACGAGGTCGGACGGCTGGCAGCTGCCTTCGATGCCATGGCAACCCAACTCGACGCCGCCGAACAGGAACGGGCGGTGTTCGTAGCCTCGGTCGGACATGACCTGCGGACGCCGCTCGCCTCGTTGCGGGCCACGATCGAGGCGGCGCAGGATGGAGTGGTCGACGCCGATCCGAAGCTCTTCGCCGGGATGGAGCGAGATGTCACCCATCTGTCACGGCTCGTCGAGGATCTGTTCTTGTACTCACGGACGGAGGCGGGCACCGTCGACCTGCATCTCGAGTCGGTGGATCTCGCCGAACTTGCCGACGAGACAGCCGAAGTCCTGGCACCTATCGCCGCCCGGCGCGATGTCACGATCGAAGCAGTGACCGATGTGGGGGCGGCGGTCGACGCAGATCCCTGGGCGATGGGGCGAGTGCTGCGCAACTTGGTGGACAATGCGGTCCGCTTCTCACCGGACGGGGGGGTGGTGAGGATCGTGGTCGGCGCAGCCGACGGTCGACCGTGCGTGACCGTCTCGGACGACGGTCCCGGGTTCAGCTCCGAGATACGGACTGTGGCCTTCGAACGGTTCCGTCGCGGCGACGCTGCCAGAACCCGGGACGGCGCAGGGGCAGGACTCGGGCTGGCGATCGCACGCGGCCTGGTCGAAGCTCACGGCGGAGAGATCTCCATCGAGGACGGTCCCGGTGGGCGGGTGCGCGTCAGTCTCTGACCAAGGAACGCGATACCGATTCCGACCACGATGGCCGCGATGTACCACCCCAGCGGTCCGCCGGTGATGGACACCCGCAGCGGTTCCGTCGCCAGCCGCACGGCTCCAGCCAGGATGAGGCCGACGCCGACTCCGGCCCAAGCTCGATCCATGAACCGCGCTGTCACGAGCGCGGCGGCGACGAATCCGACGGCGGCATAGAGCTCTACCGGGTGGCGGGTGACGGACGTGCCCGCAGATGTGATCGCCCAGGGGAGTTCGGACGCCGTGCCGAGACAGGCGCCCCGCCACACGCAGCCTCCGTGCCATCCGGCGAGGCCGGCGAGAGCCGCAGGGGCCAACTGGTCCAGGGCCATGGGAAGTCGGTCACGGTGGGTCCAGGCGAGGACACCGAGCGCGCCGATGGCCGCGAACCCGGTGGAGACCCCGCCGCGCACGACGAGGATGTCGGCGGGTCGCATGACCGGGTTCACGCCTGCACTGATCATCGATGCCAGCCGTCCGATCAGCAGACCCACCGCCGCGGCACCGATCAGCACATCCGTCGGTCGATCCACCGAGATTCGTGTTCGCAGCATCCGGTTGGCGATCCAGACCGACATTGCGCCCGTGAGGGCGGCTGCGAGAAGGGTGAGTTCCATCAGCCGTCTGTGAGAAGATCGTCGATGCCCAATGCAAGGGCTGCGTCGTCGATGACGCCGAAGTGGGTGCGCAGGATCTCGCCGCCGGGACGTACGAAGATCGTGACGGGGAGCCCCACTGCGCCCAGATGCCCGCGAATGGCGCCGGGACGGTCGGAACGGTTGTCGAAGGTGAGCCGGAATTCATCGAGGAAGGCGAGGGAATCGCGAGGGGAATCCTCCGTGGCGATCCCCAGGAAACGGATGTCATCGGAGAACGTTGCGTGGGCCTGACGCAGCAGCGGTGCTTCGGAACGACACGGAATGCACCACGACGCCCACAGGTTCACGACCATCGGCCGGTCCGAGGATCCGATCTCCGCCTCGAACTCGTCGACGGTGATCGTTGCGAGATCTGGTCCGAGGTCGCCTGTCGCCGTTCCGCCCGAGCATGCGGCGGCCACGAGGACGAGGACGAGGACGAGCAACATAGGGATCCGGCGCATGCGGGTCATGCTGGCAGGGTTCGAAGGGAAGCGACGCGAGATCAGCGTCGGCGCTTCTCGAGGACGTCGAGGACCAGTGCCGGGTCGATCTTGCGCTCTGCGAGAACGACCAAGGTGTGGAAGATGAGGTCGGCGACTTCCTCCGCCACCCGCCGATCGTCGGCCATACCTGCGGAGTGGTCCTTGGCGGCGAGAAGGACTTCGACCGCTTCCTCGGTCATCTTCCGTCCCGGGCCCTCCGCACCAGCGCGGATCAGGGACGTCGTGTACGAGCCGTCGGGCAGGTTTTCGGCACGGTCGGCGATCACCGCCCACAATCTGTCGAGCCGGGACAGGCCCGGACCGAGGGGGGCGTCGTCGAAACAGGTGACCGTTCCTGTGTGGCAGACGGGTCCGGTCGGGCGGGCGAAGACGAGGATCGTGTCTGCGTCGCAATCCCATTCGAGCGAGTCGAACGTGAGACGGTTCCCGCTGGTTGCCCCCTTCTCCCAGAGTTCTTGGCGGGACCGGGACCAGAACGTGACGAACCCGGTCTCGAGGGTGCGGCCGTATGCCTCGGCGTTCATCCATCCCAGCATGAGTACGCGTCCCGAATCCGGGTCCTGGACGACGGCGGGTACCAGCTCTGCAGTGTCAGGGAACGGGATCATGCGGCGCCTCGCACCGGGATCCCGGCCGCGGCCATCGCCCGCTTGACGGTCACGATCTCGATTTCTCGTCGGTGAAAGATCGACGCTGCCAATACCGCTGATGCTCCTCCTCGGGTCACGGCATCGACGCAGTGGGTGGCCGTGCCGGCGCCACCGGATGCGATGACGGGGACACCGACCGCTTCGGAGACAGCCCGCGTGAGAGGCAGGTCGAATCCGTCCTTGGTCCCATCGGCGTCCATCGACGTGAGCAGGATCTCGCCGGCTCCTCGCTCGACTCCTTCGATCGCCCACGCCACTGCGTCACGGCCCGTGGGTGTGCGTCCGCCGTTCACCACCACTTCAAAGGTCCCATCGGCTGTGCGGCGGGCGTCGATGGCGAGAACCACACATTGGCGTCCGAACCGGGCGGCGCACTCCGAGATCAGATCCGGACGCGCCACCGCAGCAGTGTTCACTCCGACCTTGTCTGCGCCGGCCCTCAGTGTCGCCTTCATGTCGTCAGAACTCCGGACCCCACCGCCGACCGTCAACGGGATAAAGACGTTCTCCGCCGTCCTGCGGACCACATCGAGCATCGTCGGTCTCCCGGTTGGAGAGGCCGAGATGTCGAGGTAACAGATCTCGTCGGCTCCCTCCGACGCATACCGCTCGGCGAGTTCGACCGGGTCACCCTCGTCTGTCAGGTTCACGAAGTTGATCCCCTTGACGACACGTCCGTTGCGGACATCGAGACACGGGATCAGGCGGATGCGGACGGTCATGTCCGGGCGCCGACCGTGGAGACGACGAAGTTCCCGAGGATCGTCAGGCCCGCACTGCCCGAACGCTCGGGGTGGAACTGGGTGCCGGCGACGTTCCCGCGGCGGACGGCGGCCACGAACGACCCACCGTGCGAGGAGCGTGCGATCACGACGTCTTCTGAGACCGGGACAGGGGCGTACGAGTGGACGAAATACACCTCGGGACGGTCGCCGAGCCCGTCGAAGAGCGGATCGGCGACCGTGTCGATCTCGTTCCAGCCGATGTGGGGGAGCGTCGGGGCATCGACAAGCTGGTGACTGGCGCCACGCAGCAGGCCGAGGCACTCTGCCTCATCCTCGGTAGAGGTTTCGAAGAGAACCTGCATCCCGACGCAGATGCCGAGCAACGGACGGGTCCATTCCTGCAAGACAGTCTCGAATCCGCCGGCGCGTATTCCGTCCATGACTGTCGCTGTTGCCCCGACACCCGGCAGCACGATCCCGTCGCTGCCGTGCAGGTCGCCTCCGGATGTGGCGATCCGAACCTCGGCGCCTGACCGTTCGAGGGCGCGGCCGATCGAGACCAGATTGCCGGCCCCGTGATCGACGACGGCGATGACCGGCCTGTTCACTTCAGCGTGCCCTTCGTCGACGCCACTCCGTCACGCCGCGGATCGAGGGCGGTGGCGGCGCGCATCGCCCGGGCCAGCGCCTTGAAGGCCGCTTCCGCCACGTGGTGGTCGTTGTACCCGGAGGCAGTCAGATGGACTGAGAAGCCCCCGGTGCGAGCCAGCGACTCGACTGCGTGGGAGAGGTTCTGGGTCGAGAGATTCCCGATCGCCTCCTGTCGAAGCGGGAGGTCGACCACGGCGTACGGGCGGCCGCTCAGATCGATCGCACAGCGCGCCAGGGCCTCATCCATGGGGATGGCGGCGTCTCCGAAGCGCTGGATTCCGGCGCGCTCACCGAGTGCGGTGGAGATGGCGGTGCCGAGGGCGAGTGCGGTGTCTTCGACCGTGTGATGGTCGTCGATTTCGAGATCGCCCTTCGTGACGATCCGCAGGTCGAAGAGGGCGTGCGCGCCGAAGGACGTGAGGAGGTGGTCGAAGAATCCAACCCCGGTCTCGACGGAGACGGTTCCTGACCCGTCGAGGTCCAATTCGACTTCGACCGCGGTCTCTTTCGTCGTGCGGTCGACTTGGCTCGTTCTGGACATCATCGCTCCTGGGTTCGTTCGAATCTGATCCTCGCAGCGAGCGCGTGGGCGTCCAGGCCCTCCGCCTCTGCGAGGTTGGTGATGGTGGAGAGGAGGGCGGACAGGCCCTCTTCAGACAGAGTTTGGATCTGCGCCCACGAGCCAAAATCCTCGACGGAGAGGGGTCCGCATGCGGCGGCGAGACCGCCGGTCGGCAGCACGTGATTGGCTCCAGTGGCGTAATCGCCTGCGGATTCAGGCGACCATCTTCCGACGTACACCGAGCCGGCCGCGCGCACCTGCGAGGCCATCGTCTCAGGCTCCTCGGTGAGGACGGTGACGTGCTCTCCGGCGTATCGGTTCGCAATCTCGAGCATGGTGGCGCGGTCCGAGACCGTGACGATCGTCCCGTGCTTGCCAAGCGCCTGTTCGAGGATGTCGCCGCGAGTGAGCCGGCCGAGGAGTTCGGATATCGCCGCTTCCACGGCATCGCCCAGTGCGGGATCGTCGGTGACGAGGATGGCGGGGGAGTCGGGGCCGTGCTCTGCCTGGCACAGCAGATCTGCCGCGACGAGATAGGGGTCGGCGACCCGGTCTGCCATGACGAGTACTTCGCTCGGACCGGC
>JBBDWN010000105.1:0-20233 GCA_040902855.1 Acidimicrobiia bacterium
CGTGGTAGCCCAACCACGGGTCGATGCACGGAACGAACCCCTCGCGGTGCCGATGCGTCGCTGGTGGACGCGCCTGTCATCGGCTCACATTCTCATCTTCTCGGCGGGAGCCCTCGCCTTCATCGCCAACCTGGCTGTCCTCCGGCCGGCTGAGCTTCCTCCGAATGTGGCGGTCGCCGTGTCCGATCTGCTACCGGGCACCATCTTCGATCCAACCCTTCACGTCGAGTACGTGCCGATGGTGACCGACACCGAATTGCTGTCGCGGTATGTCACCGAGGGGGTCGTCGATCCGCTGGCCGGGCACGTGGTGGCGAACCGAGTGCCGGCGGGGACGGCGCTCTCCTTCGAATCCCTCGTTGCATCCCGGGTCGCCGATGGCCGACGGATCATGAGCCTGCCCATCGACCGGGAGCGGGCGGCCGGCGGGACGTTGGTGGTCGGAGACGTCGTCGATGTGATCGCGGTCGAAGACGAGGCTGCGAGATTCGTCGCTTCAGGATTGGAGATCGTCGCCCTCCCGGAGGCGAGGTCTGGATCGTTCACCGGTTCGACGGGATATCACATCGTGCTCGCGGTCGACGCGGCGACCGCGCTGGAGCTCTCGGCGGCGATGGAGCAGTCCTCGATCCAGGTGATCCGCTCGACCGGATCCCCTGCAGTCCTCGACACGGGATCCGACGATGGCAACTGACCCTGCCCTGGCGATCGCCGTGTCGTCGCGCGATTGGCCCGACCGACTGCGTCAGTCGCTGGCCGACCATGGCGGGGGTCGGGTGCGTCTGACGGCTCTGAGTGTCCAGGATGTCGAAGAGGAACACCATGACGTGTTCTTCGTCGACGACATCAGTTCGCTGCTGTCACGCGGTCTGGTGCTGCGGGAACAGGCTCGCGGCCGTCGAGTGGTCGGCGTCTTCGATCCTGCCGAACCGAGCGGTCGCCAACATCTCCTCGAACTGGGCGTGGACGCGGTCATCGCCTGCGACGAACCAGCCGAGGAGTTCGTCAGGACTGCCCACCGCTTGGCAGTCGGCGCGGCGGAACGGACTCCCTCTGGTGACCGACCCGCTCCGGTTCCGGCGTCTGATCTCGGTGCGCTCGTCGACGTGCGCGGCATCTCTGGCGGAGTCGGAACCACGGAGATTGCGCTCGCTCTGGCCCAGAACCTCGGCTCGGCGGTCGTGGTGGAACTCGGCCCCCTTCCGTCACTTGCCCAGAGGGTCGGACTCGACCTTCACCCCAACTTCGCCACCGCCGTCGAGATCGTCGATCACGCCGGGGGTGCGGTGTCCGGGGCGGTGCAACGCATCGACCCGAACACGGGTGTCCTGGTGGGATCCCCAGAACCGGCCGTGGCGGGCAGGGGAGCGGCTCGCCGGGTACTCGACAGCCTGCGGTCGATGAGCGCGTGGACGGTTCTCGACGGGGGTACGGCCCCGACGGCGCCGGTTTCGACCGACCACGCGGTATTCGTCTCGGTCGCCACCCCGGTCGGCATCGCACGCTGTGTCGACGCGTTGCGCGGCCGTGACCTGACGGACACCCACGTCGTCCTCAACCGTTCACCTCGGGGCGCCTTCGAGCGAGCAGAGGTGATGCGATCCGTCCTTTGCGAGCTCCGCCCCCGATCGTTGACGATCGCGTCCGAAGATCCTGCCGTCGCTGCGGCGGCCTGGAACGGCCAGCCGGTCGGTCCCTGCGGCTTCCTCAAGGCGGTCGAGTCACTGGCCATGGCCATCCGGAGAGCCGCGTGAGCGCCGTTCCCGCCTATGCGGAGATCCGTCGACGGACACTCGAGATCGTCGACGAGCAGCGCATCGACGCCGAGACCGAACGCGACAGGGTGGTCCGAGCGGCGTCCGACGCGGTGGCGGATTATCAACGCAAGGCGCAGTTGGGCGAGACGCGGTCGCTCGGGGATCCGAACGCGATGGTGGAGCGTGTCGTCCGCTCCGTCGCCGACTTCGGGGCGCTCACTGCCCTGCTGGCCCGGGACGACATCGAAGAGATCTTCATCGAGGGCGCCACGGTCTCGTTCATCGACGGCACCGGCCGCCTTCGCCGGCTGTCCGAACCGACCACCGAGGCCGAGACCCGTCAAGTGGTCGAGCGGATTCTCAGCACCACCGATCGGCGGCTCGACACGGCGAGCCCGATCGTTCAGGGCAGGGTGCTCGGTGGGACCGCCCGCCTGACCGCCGTGATTCCTCCGGTCGCCGATGTCCTGTCGGCGACCATCCGGAGATATGCGCTGCGCAGAGAGACGCTCGAGTCGCTGGTGGAACTCGGCTCAATGCCGACGCCCGTTGCGGTTTTCCTGCGAATGGTGGCGGCGACCTCGAGCAGCGTCGTCATCTCCGGTCAGCCGGGAGCAGGCAAGACGTCGCTGCTGGCTGCACTCCTTCATGCCGCCCCGGTCGAACAATGCATCCGCTGCTGCGAGGAGGTTCGGGAGCTCCACGTCCCGCTCGTGCACGGTTCGTATTACGAGGCACGTCCTCCCGGTCTGGACGGCTCGGGCGAGATCCCGCTTCGCCAGCTCGTCAAGGTGATCTTGGCGATGAGGCCCGATCGAATCGTCGTCGGTGAGGTTCGAGGGGCCGAGTCTTTCGAGCTGACGAGGGCGGTCAATGCGGGCACGGCTTTCGCCTGCACGGTGCACGCCAACAGCGCCAGGGAGGCTCTGGACGCACTCGTCAACTCGGCGCTGATGGCCGGCGAGAACGTCTCTGAGCGGGTGGTGCGGAAGGTGTTCGGTTCGTCCATCGACCTCGTCGTCCATTTGGATCGGGACGCGGTGCGCGACGGGGATCGTCCGCTGCGCAGGAAGGTGATGGAGGTCCTGGCCGTCGTTCCGTCGCTCCACGACGACTTCACCGTCGAGCCCATCTTCGTGCGCGAGGACATGGACGCTCCGATGCGCTGGACCGGGGCCCGCCCCCCTGCCGGTCTGACTCGATCTCTTGTAGCGACTTTCGGTCATGAAGGGCTTGCCTCTGTCTTCGGTTCGGAACGATGAGAGTCCTCGCCGCCGGTTTCGCCGCCGTCTTTGCATCTCTGACAGTTGCCCTGGTGCTGGGACTGCTCCCATCGTCGATCAGGCGACGAAATCGGCGTTCCCGCACCGAGACCAAGACAGAGGTCGCCCTCCAGCAGGCGGGCTTGGCCGTGTCGCCGACGCGGATCCACGTCGCGTCTGTCGGATGCGCCGCCTCGACCTTTGTCTGCGTGTACGGCCTGAGCGGGATAGGAATGGTGGCTCTCGTTCCGGCCCTGTTCGCCGGACTCATCCCCCGGTGGTGGATCGCTCGCAAGGCGGCCCGTCGCCAGGAGGGGATCCAACGCGCATGGCCGGACGCCGTCCGCGACCTGGTGGCTTCCATCTCGGCCGGGGTGAGTCTGCAGCACGCACTGGAACGTCTGGGCGAGTTCGGACCGGAAGCTCTGAGACCGGTGTTCGTCAGGTTCGCGATCACCGCCCGTTCGGTCGGGGTGGCGTCTGCGTTGGAGGCGGTCAGGGACGATCTGGCGGACGCGACCTCAGACCGGGTGATCGAAGTCCTGTTGGTGGCACATGAGAGGGGTGGGGCGATCGTGCCTGAGATCCTGCGTGATCTGGCGGCTGCCACCACCCGGGACATCTGGGTACTCGAACAAGTCCAGACCGAATCCCTCGAACAGCGCATCAACGCCCGCGCCGTCTTCGCCCTGCCGTGGGTGGTTCTCATCGCGATCACCCTGCAGGAGGGTCCGTTCCGAGAGTTCTATCGGTCGGCGGCAGGACTGGCCGTCATCGTCGTCGGTGGAATCGCCAGCGCCTTCGGGATGTTCGTCGTCCGGCGTCTCGGAGCCCAACTCCCCGAACCACGGGTGCTCGGGAGATGATGAAGGTCCTGGCGGCGTTGGCGACCAGTGCTTCGATCAGCGGCGTTCTGTGGCTGTTGTTGGATCCGCCTGTGCGCCTCCAGGGTCGGGTCGTGCCGTATCTCTCCCGGACTCGGGCTTTCGAATTGTGGCGGGCGCAGGTCGGGCGTCGGGCAGACCCGCGGACGGTCGTGGGCCTCGTCGTCTCGGCGCTGGCCGAAAGGGTCGGCGATGTGATGGACGGGCTGTCGCGTGACGCGCTACTGCTGCGTCTCCGCCAGGCTCGTCTGTTCCAGGATTCGGACGACCCTGCTGCCGCCTATCGGATACGCCAACTGCTCACCGTCGTCTCAGCGACGGCCGGATCCGGCGTTGTCGCCGGCATGGTCGGGATGTCGGGACCCCAGATTCTGGCGGTGGTGGCTCTCGGTTTGGTGATCGGGGCAACGCGTCAACGGGGCCGCCTCGATCGGGCGATCGACGAGCGGCGGGAGAGGATGTCGATCGAGATCTACACGGTGAACCAGCTGCTGGCGATGCGGGTTCGTGCCGGTGGGGGAGTCGTGTCCGCCGTCTCCCAGATCGTCGCCCGCGGACGGGGCGAGGTCGTGGAGGAACTGCGCGAGGCCTTGCGTTTGCACCGGGCGGGACAGCCGGCCGCTTCAGCTTTCCGCCGCGTCGCCGACGAGACACCTGAGCCTTCCTGTGCGAGGACCTATGGGTTTCTGGCGTTGGCCGAGGAACGCGGGACCGATCTGGCGGATGCGTTGCTTTCGCTCGCCGAGGACGTTCGTGAGAGCCGCCGGGAGGCGATTCGACGATCGGCGACGAAGCGTCGAGCGGCCATGTTGGTGCCGACCATCGCGATCCTCGCACCGGTGATGCTGCTGTTCGTCGGGGCCCCGCTGCCGTCACTGGTGCTGGGTTTGGACTGAAGGAACAACCGAGAAAGGAGACATCATGATGATGCTCATCGACAAGATCGCCAGGACGGCGAGAAGACTCCACCGCGACGAACGCGGTCTGAACACTGCCGAACTCCTCGGCAACGCGGCGTTGGCGATCGTGGCACTGGTCGCCATCTGGTACGCCCTTCGCCAGGCGGGACTCGACATCATCGACACGCTCACCGACCGGATCATGAATGAGGATCTGGAGTGACAAGGACGATGAAGATGTCCTCGCGCTTGAAGACCTTTCCGCGCGCCTCCACGGACATGATATGGACCGTCTTGATACCCGTGATGCCGAGCACGGGACCCTTGCGCGTCTGGACGATCCAGCGTTGGTTGATCAATGACTGATCCAGCCAGCCGCCGAGACCTCTTGGCGGAGGTACGACATGACGGTTGCCTGTCTCCTGATCCCTTCGCTGGTGCTTGCCTGTGAGCTGGCACGCCGGCCCGCGCTCGCCGGCAAGCCCGTGGTGCTCACGGACGAGGCCGAGTCGTTCCTGAGTGACGCCAAGAGTGCCTGGCCGATGGCTCGCTGTTTGAACGCTGACCGAAGTAGCCGGGCCGTGAGCGGGCCACGCCTCACTGATTGGGGATACCATCGAGCAGCGGGATCGTCGCTTGAAAAACCGTCTCGTCTGGTTCTCGCCAGTACGTGAGATGTCCGCCCATCAGGCTGGTGAGTTCCCTGCAGATCCACAGACCGATTCCGACGCCGCCTGGTGTATTCTCATCACGCCCGGTGACGTACCGGTTGAAAATAGACTCGACAAGCATGTCGGGCACGCCTGGTCCTCGATCTCTGACTCGTAGCACGGCGTAGGTCTCGTCGGAGTCGACCTCGACGGTCACCGGCTCGGATCCGTGGGTGAGGGCGTTGCGCAACAGGTTGCGGACTATCTGGCGGAATCTCGCCGGGTCCCCCACACCGGTCACAGTCATGTCGCCAGTGACCATGACATACCTGCCTTGGTCGCCCATGGATTCGATGATCTGGGCCGCGTTGGCGGCGAGGTTGACTGGCACGCTGACTACACGCAGCTCTCCGATTTCGGATCGCGCCACCGTAAGCAGGTCTTCCACAATGCCAGCCAGATCCCAAGCCTGGTCGGATATGTCGTGCGCCATGGCGCTCCGGGTCGTTTCATCCAGATGTGGATTGGGCCCTGCTAACAAGCTGGCGTAGCCGAGCACGACTGTCAGCGGCGTCCGCAACTGATGACTGATCGACTCCAGGAAACTGCCCCTGTCCTTCACCAGATCTGCAAGCGCCTGCTCGGCGTGTCTCAGGCTGGTTCTGTCCTGGAAGACCAGCAGAGTGCGCGGAGCCGACTCGAGGCGTCTCGCTGTGATCCAGAACTGCTCGGGCCCGTTGTCATACTCAGCAGCGGCTTCACCGGTCCGGTGTGCCTTGTGGATGAGACCTGCGATCACCTCCATTGCCTTCGCTGCGAACACTTCCTCCAGACGGTCTCCGGGCGCTGGGACGCGTAGAAAAACAGGTGACTCCGACCGGTTTATCGCTCCAATCCGGAAGTCGGCGTCGACCAGCACGATGATCTCGGACAGCGCAGACAACACCTCCTCGGCGGTGGAGCCCAGGTCCGCTTCAGACATATTCAGTCAACACCTAATCCTCGCGATGACTCGCGATCACCGAGAGAACAGAGCTCCGGGAACTGGCGACGGGCTGAAGGCGTGGCCTCCATTGAATGGATCCCGCGTCCGCCTCGGCCGAGACAGATATTGACATGGAGCCGACTCCAGGGGAGTGATCGTTCCCAGGGGAGGGGCCGATTTCGAGTTAGCTCATATCGCTGATTGACGCCACGGCGGGGGCGACCGTGAGGAGGGTGCTGAACACCGCCAGGACGAATACAGTTACACGACGACGCATTTGGGACCTCCGTAGAGCACGACTTCTGCTTGCAAAGTCGACTATGCGGAAGGGCCGTCTCGTAGTTGTCTCAGCCGGAGGTGCGGATCAGATCCGACCTTCCGTCATCACACCCTTGCTTCATGACACTCTTGGTGGTTGGCCCCTGGTCGTGACACGATGATCGGCTCGACGCAACATGTCTAGGTCTCGACCTACCGTGGAGCCGCTCACCCCCAGGGCCCTGGCCAGATGCTCGATAGACGGCGCAGCACCCTCGTACGCGGCCTCGGTCACCAAGCGCAACAACCGTCTACGTCGACGATCGATGGATGACGCAACTCGGGCATCGTCTGGATGGTCGATTGTCCAGGTGACCAGGCGCAGTTCGGCAACTCCCAGCGGGCGTCCCGTTGGGGCTCCGACCGCCGGAAGCTGAACCTCGATGGTTTGAGGTGTAAGCCGGATCCCGGCCGCCACGATCTCCCTGTGCTCGGGTACTCGCTCGACGGCAACCTCACGCTCCTCGATCGGGAGCCCCTCGAGTGCGGTCTCGAGCAGCCGGTGGGCGAGCAGGGCCGCCTGGCGAGCTTCCTCGCCACTGCCAGCCGCCCGCGCGGCGAGAGCATGGCGGTGATGGACCAGATAGGCGCGTTCCACACCATGCGTGAGGCGTGCAACTGCCCGTCGGGTGGCTGCAATGGCGTCCTGTTGCCGTCCGGCGGCGAGGAGGGCGGAGCCGCGAATCGAGAGCAGCTCCACGGCCAGGTCGTCGAGCTCCGCCTCAGTTGAGACCCTATCTGCCTGATCGAGGGTGGCGAGCGAGGCTTCGTGATCTCCACGCTCCAGATGGAGGAGGGCGAGGGCACGGAGATGCTGAACCTCGAGGACCCGGTTGCCGGTCCCGACGAGTGTATGCAGACTGCCCTCGAGCAGGCGATGCGCCTCGTCGTGACGACCCTGTCGTCGTGCCACCCCAGCGATGACCTCCATGCATTGTGCCTCACGCGCCCTGTCCCCGATATCGACGAAATGCCGTCTCGCCCGGGTCGCGTCGGCCTGGGCCCGGTCGTCGTCGCCGAGCAGGCTGTGACGCACCGAGGCAGCGTTGGCGAGCACCATCGCCTCGCCCCGGAAGTTACCCAAGTCTCCGAAAATGCGAGCCGCGCGGTCGTATCCGGAGAGGGCATCTGCCACCCGACCCACGAGGTAGTCGAGGTTGCTGCGATTCACCAGGTTGACTCCCTCGCCGTGGCGATAGCCGATCCTCAGGCACAACTCGATGGCCCGTTCGAACTCGGCGCTGGCCCGGACTCCATCACCGCGTTGACGAAGGGCACGTGCCTGGATCCCGGCCACCTCCGCCTCACCACGCAGATCGCTCAACTCCCGATAGATGCTCAACGCCTGCTCGAGATGAGGCAATGCTTCGGCTGACCGTTGCACCTCGACCAGGGTGCTGCTCAGTTCGGTGAGCGCTTCGGCGCGCCGCTGGTCGTTGCCGGTCGCCGCTCCCACTGCAGCCTCCAACGGTGGCACAGCCTCCAAGGGTCGGCCCGACCAGCGTATGCAAGTGCCCAACGCAACGAGGGAGGCCGCCAGCGCGGCTCGATCACCCGCTTGTCGCTCCACCTCGACCGACCGCCGAGCGGACTTCTCCGCCGCGGGGAAGTCACCGGTGTGCGCCAACAGCCATGCCCTCCGCCGTTCGAGATCGCCCCGCAGATCCGGATTCGACCGAGCCAAGGTCGCCATCTCCTCGATCACTTCGTGTTGCTCGCTGCGCCGTCCAAGAACGTTGAGCACGGTCTCAAGATGGGCCAGGATCCGATGCCGATCCTGTGGTGACCACATTGCCTGTGAAGCCGCCGCCCGAGCTTCCCGTAGGTGTTGAAGGGCCGTGGCGTAGGCATTGAGCATCTCCGCGCGCAGACCCGCCTTGAAGAGGAAAGTGGCAGCCCGATCGGGAACTCCGCCCTCCCGAAAGTGGTGTCCGATGGCTTCTACGTCCTGGGGGTCGTCCTGTGTCAGCGTCTCGGCCAGCCTCCGGTGCAGCTCCATCCGGCGAGCTGTGTCGATGCGCTCGTACACGACCTGACGCACCTGGTCGTGGGCTATCCGGTATTGACCGTCCCCCTCGTCGCTGATGAGACCACGATGCAGCAGCTCGTCCACGGCGTCGAGGATGGAACGTCGGGGAAGGTCGGCCCCTGCGGCGAGCAGGTCAAGATCGACCGGATCACCGTACACCGCGGCGAGCTCGTATACCGCCGAGACGTCGGCACCGAGCAAGGACATCCGGGCGTCGATCACCAACCGCACGCGGGGTGCAACCGGCATGGTGCGTACTGCCAACTGACGATCGAGCACGCCGGCCGGGTCGTCACCGACCTCGAACAAACCCTGATCCCGCAGCGCCAGGAGTGTCTCCAGGGCGAAGAGAACATTGCCCCCCGTCCGGCGGTGAAGCTGGGAGGCAATGGCTGGCTCGAGTCTGCCCAGACCAAGGATCCGCTTGACCATGTCTCCCAGCTCGAACACGGAGAGCGGGGATAGCACGACCCGTCCTAGACCAGCGGCGCGGTCGAGGTGGCGCAATACGTCCCACACCTCGGGGTCGCCTCGAGCCTCCTCGCTCCGGTAGAGGAGCAGCAGAAGGATCCGGGAACCGGCGAGACGCTGACCCAGCTGGGTGAGAACGCTGAGAGTATCGGCGTCGGCCCAATGCACGTCGTCGACGATCACCAGGTGGGGTGCAATCTTGCCGAGAGCACCGAGGGTATGGACGAGCGCCTCTTTCATCCGGGTCGACTCCTCCGCGGGACGCAGTGGAGCGGAGGCCGAAGAAGGGAAGACCCGACCGCTCAGCCCGGGCGCCAGACGCAGAGCCTCTCTCAACCAGACCGGTGTCACCTGCTCGGAGAGCTGCTCCGCCCGGAGCGGGCTCAGCGATTCGAGCACTCCAACGAGCGGAGCGAAGGGACGCAACGCTCCAGGGGTGCACCTTCCCCAGCTCACTTCGAACCCGCGCCATTCGGCATCCTCGGCTGCCTCCAGCGCAAGGCGGGTCTTGCCCACACCGGGCTCTCCCTCCACAAGCACTACCCCGCCGGGCCCGGCGAGCACCCGCTCCAAATAGTCAACCAGTGCGCGGCGCTCGTCTTCTCGCCCTACGAACGGAACCTCGGTAAGGCTGCCCAGCATTACCGCCCGATCTTCACCCTGGAGAGGCCGGATCCCGGCACGTCGTTGTCTGACGATCTTGTCGTACAGATCCATCGTCGGTTCGGAGGGTTCCGTCCCCATCTCGTCTGCAAGCACCGACCGGCAGCGCTCGAACTGCTGCATCGCCTCGCTGGTCCGCCCGAGCAGGTGACAGAGACGCATAACCTCCTGATGGGCTTCCTCACTGAGGAGGTCGTGGTGGGTGAGCCGGCGGGCGTAGCCCAACGCCTCCTCGTAGGCGCCGCCGGCCTTGGCGACGTCGACGAGGCGACGGAGGGCGACCAGATAGCGCTGACGATAGTGAACCTGGTCGACCACGACCCAGTCGTCGAAGAACCCGGCGAGGAAGTCGCCCCGGTAGAGCTCGACGCACGCGCGTACTGCTGCGACATCGACCGTGGCTCCGCCTGGCGGGTCCCGGCGAGAGAGAAGCGATGAGTCGAAGATGCGATCGAAATCCTCGACATCAAGCGAATAGGGCATGGTGGTGTCGAAAGTGAGGGTGTCGGTAGTCACCGCCAGATGGGACACTCCGCTGTCGGTCACCACGTTCTGAATCTGCCACAAGGTGTGGCTGAGGCGACGTCGAGCCCTCCCCTCGGGAAGGTCGGGCCAAAAGGAGCCAGCCAGCAGGTCGCGCTGTTGGGGCCGGCCCCGATGCATCACCAGCCAGGCGAACAGCGACCGCCCCGCCCGCGATGCGATGGGGGGCAAAGGGACACCTCCGCGCTCCAAGAGGAAGCCACCGAAGAGGTGTATTCGCAGAGCCTCCATATGCCAACGCTACCGGCGATGGGAGCGACGTTCCATTTCTGGATGGTCAAGCACCTCTCGATGGAGAACAGGATTGAGAACTCGAACGGGGTTGGGAGAGCGAACCCAGCTGGAGTCGCTCACGGATCGTCACGACGCCACCCACGACCAGCACGGCCGGCGACTCGACATTGACCTTTCCGGCTGCGATCGCACCGAGGGTGGTGGTGGCGATGCGCTCGTCCGGGGTCGTTCCCCGCTCGATGAACGCTGCCGGCTGACTCGCAGGCCGGCCGGCGGCGATGAGCTTGTCGGCGATGTGGGCACGGTGGGTGACTCCCATCAGATCGACCAGGGTGTCGACCGTGGCGTGGCGGGCCCAGGAGTTCCGACGAAGACGATTGTCGAACAACGTTTAGCGACCGGACGAACTGCCGACGGGGAGAGGGACGACCTGCGTCTGATGACTGATGGACCGGTATCAGGCCGACACGCCAAGCGAGAAGTCGTCGTCTGCAACAGGGAAGTGGCATGGGACGGAGCCGAGCGATCAAAGTACGTGCACCGGTTGCACCGCAGGAGTCGCGGCGTCTTTCGTCGAGCACGAACGATCAGGGGATGGCGACCCTGCCGACGGTGGTAGCGGCGACGTTGGCGCTCGCCACGTTCGTGCTCCTCGCCAATCTCGTGCTCGTCCAGTACGCCCGCGGGGTTGCTCGGACCGCCGTGGACGAAGCCGTGCGTCACGCGTCGGTCAGCCAGTCTGCGGTCGACGTGTGTCTCGGCGCGGCCCGAGACGTGTTGTCCGATCTCGTCGGCGGATCCTTCGGTGCGGACCTCGAAGCCGACTGCTGGGTCGACGGCGATGTCGTGTTCGCGACTGTCGAAGGTCGCGTGCCTGGGATCGTTCCGTTGCTGTCTGACTTCGATGTCGTGGCCCGTTCGGCGGCCGTCACCCGATGACCGAGCGTGGGACCGCTCCGATCGAGCTTGCCGTGGGCGTCCTGGTTCTTTTGATCCCGGTCGCTCTGCTCGTGTTGTCTTTCGGACCCGTCCTCGAACGGCGGGTCCTCGCCCGGTCGCTCGCAGTCGAGACGGCGCGGACGCTGGTCGAAGCGAACGGAGTCCTCTCGGATGGCGACCTGGCGCGCCTGGTCTGGCAGGCGGAGTCGGCGGGGGCCGACCCGGCCTCGATCCGTGTGGAGTTGTGCGGCGCCCGGGAGGTTTCTCTCGTCGACATCGACGGGTGTCCGAGCACATCTGGGGAGGGCGTGGAGGTCCGTGTCGAAGTGCCAGTCGAACCCCGGTTGCTGCCGGGTGGACCGGCGGCGGTGTCGTACACCCACCTGGAGCCTGTCGAGCAGTACCGGAGCAGACCGTGAGCGAACGGGGCTCCGTCACCTTTTGGCTGCTTGGGCTTGCCTTTGCCCTGATGAGCCTTGGCGTCCTCAGCGTCGACCTGTGGAGTCTCATCGCCGAGCGCCGAGAACTCGCCGGTCTGGCTGATGCGTCCGCGATCGCCGCCGCCTCGGCGATCGATGAAGGCGAGTGGCGGCGATCCCAGGAACTCGTGCTCGATCGCGACGAAGCGGTCCGCCGCGCCTGGGACGTGGTGGCGTCGGCCGACGAGCTCGAACCCACGATCACCTTCGACTCTGACGGTGTGACAGTCGTGGTGTCGGTGACGCGAACCGTCGAAACGGCGTTGCTGGCTCTGGCAGGACGGGACCTGGTGACAGTGAGCGCCGCCTCGCGGGCTACCGCCACCCTCGGAGACTGAGCTGGCACCGTCCGGGGACCGAATTTCCACTACCTGGGTAGTGCGAATACGATCGCGGTCCCGTGACTGATACCTCCCTCGCGCTCGATCGCGCTACCAACGAAGCACGCGCAAAGACCGTTTCGGCCGATATGGCCGGGCCGATGACGGCCGCGTTCCAGGTGTTCGAGGCGACGGAGATGCCGCATCCGAAGAGCGAGCAGTGGAAGTACCTCGAGATCGACCTCGACCTGGCCGGCCTGGCGCTTGCCGACGCCGGCACCCCGCTGCCACCAGGCGACTTTCTCTCGGCACTCACCGACCGATCGGCCACCGTCACCATCGTCGACGGCGCCGTGACCGAATCGACCGCAGACGATCCGATCTCGGTGGAGCGGATCGCCACTCTTTCCGGTGACGACCTCGCACGCATCATCGACCTCTTCGAACCCGGTCGGGACAAGTTCGCCGCCGCCCGCGCCGCCTTCGGTGTCGACGGCGTGCGGGTCCGCATCCCCGACGGCGCAGAGATCGAAGCCCCGGTCGTCATCGACATTCAGGCGACCCAGCCCGGTGCGTCGTTCCCCTACGTTTCGATCGAGGCGGGCACCAACGCCGGCTGCCCGGTGGTCGTGGTCTACCGGTCGGCTCCCGGCGTGGACCTGGTCGTCTCCCCGCAGATCGGTCTGCATCTGGGAGACGGCGCCCGCATCCGTTTCCTCGGCGTCCAGAGCCTCGATCTCGCCGCCACCGGTGTGGTCCACCAGCGGGTGCTCCTCGGGCGCGACGCCTCGGTGCAATTGGGAGAAGTCGGGCTCGGCGGCCATCTGGGTCGTCTCGACCTGGTCATCGACCACATCGGTGACGGGTGCTCGAGCGAGGTGGTCGGCGTGTTCTTCGGTGAACGCGACCAGACCATCGACTACCGGATGGTCCTCCATCACCAGGGCAAGCGCACCTCGTCGAACGTGCTTCTGAAGGGCGCCGTCGAGGACTCAGCCCAGTCCGTGTTCGTCGGGCTCCTCAAGATCGACAAGGACGCCACCCGGACGTCTGCGTTCGAGACCAACCGCAACCTCGTGTTGTCCGAGGACGCCAAGGCCCACTCCGTACCGAATCTGGAGATCGAATGTGACGATGTCATCTGCGGTCACGGGTCTTCGGTCGGTCCGCTGGAAGAGGAACACCTCTACTACCTGATGTCCCGCGGAATCCCGAAGATGAAGGGCGAGCAGATGCTCATCAAGGGCTTCTTCCAGGAGATCATCGACCGACTCCCGGTTCACGGTCTCGAAGCGCCGGTCGCCACCGAGATCTTCAGCCGGTTCGTCACTGCCCAGGAAGAGGGCCGCGTCTGATGTGGCTCGAAGTCCTTCGCGAAGAAGAGGTGGCGGACGGCGCCGGAGTGCGGGTCGACGTGGGCGACCAGCGCATCGCGGTGTTCCGTGACGGAGAGACTCTGTACGCGGTCGGCGACCGCTGCTCACACGCCGAGGCGTCGCTGTCGGAAGGCGACGTGTTCGACGGCGAAGTCGAATGTCCTCGGCATGGAGCCACGTTCGACCTCGCCAGCGGCAAAGCCATGTCGCTTCCCGCAACCAAGCCGATCCCCACGTATCGGGTGCGCACCCGGGAGGGTGTTGTCGAAATCGAGGTGTCGCAGTGAACGGTCTCGCGGTCAAGGACCTGAAGGCCACAGTCGGATCCGCATCGATCCTCGAAGGGCTCGACCTGGAGGTCCCGTTCGGTGAGATCCACGCAATCATGGGTCCCAACGGCTCGGGCAAATCCACGCTGTGTCACGTCCTGACCGGACATTCGGCGTACACGGTCACAGGCTCTGCGAGTGTCGGGGGCGTCGAGATCCTCGACAAGCCGGTCGACGAGCGCTCCCGTCTCGGGCTCATGCACGGCTTTCAATACCCGGTGGAGATCCCCGGCATTCGTCTCGACGAACTGGTGCGAGAGGCCGCCTACGAACGGGGTGTCGACGATGCCGAGTTCGAGAGCCGGCTGGCGGACGCGGCCGAAAAGTTCGACATGACCCGCTTCCTCGACCGTTCGATCAACAACGACCTGTCCGGTGGGGAGAAGAAGCGCTCGGAGATCTTTCAGATGGCGGTGCTCGACCCGAAGATCGTGCTGTTGGACGAGATCGACTCCGGGCTCGACATCGACGCCGTCAAGCAGGTGGCAGAAGCCGTCGAGGCGATGAGAAGCCCCGAGGTGGGAGTGTTGATGATCACCCACTACTCACGCATCCTCAAGTATCTGTCGCCCGACCGGATCCACGTGATGATCAAGGGCAGGATCGTCGAATCAGGCGGTCCGGAGCTGGCCGACGAGCTCGAAGACGGCGGGTATGACGCCATTCGCGCCCGTCTCGGAATCGAACTCGAGTCCGCCACACCCCAGAAACGCCCTGCGGATTTCTTCACCGACACGCCGTTCGACTGAGCGGTTCCGTCGTCCCGATGCAGTGACTTCGGGTTTCGCGCTCTAGATTTCTCCTGATGGCGACCGCTCGACACCGCTGGCTGCTCGATCTCACTCATCTTCCGACGACCTCGGGACTCGAACATCGCGTCGTCGACTGGGTGAAGGCGTGGGTGGAACGGCGCGAAGACCTCAAACTGGCCACCGACGCGTCGGGGAACCTGCTCATCACGGTGAAGGGGCGAAAGTCGAAGACGGCGCCTGTCATCGCCGTCGCCCACATGGACCATCCGGGGTTCGTCGTCGAATCTCTCGGGGGCCGTGACGTGACCGCCGCCTTCCGGGGCTCGGTGATGTCGGAGTACTTCGGTGGAGCGGCAGTCGAGTTCTTCGACCTCCGGGATGGCCGCCACGCCGGAAAGGTCGTGGACTACGACTCGTCCACCAAGAAGGCGTCCATCCAGTTGAAGATGCCCACGTCGGTCCTGGGGATTGGCTCGGTCGGACGGTGGCGGTTCGCTCCCCCCAAGCTCGGTGTGAAGCGGGGCCGGTTGCATGCCCCGGCCTGCGACGATCTCGCCGGTGTCGCCGCGGCACTCACGGCTCTCGACCAAGCCCGGAAGAAGCCGGAGCTGAAGCATTTCGGCGTGCTCCTCACGCGGGGCGAGGAGGAGGGCCTGCTGGGAGCGATCGGGGCGGCCCGGGATGGGACGTGTCCGGAGGGGTCGAGGGTGCTGTCTATCGAGACGTCGCGCAGCTTCGACGATTCACCGATCGGCGACGGCCCGATCGTGCGGGTAGGCGACGCTTCGACCGTTTTCGATTCCGACTTGACCAACCGTGTCACCGAAGTCGCACGCGAGTCCAAACTCGTCCATCAGCGCAAGCTGATGGCGGGCGGGACGTGCGAAGCGACTGCCTTCAGCGCCTACGGGATCCCCGCCACCGGCCTCTGCCTGGCGTTGGGGAACTATCACAACATGGTCGACGTCGACGGGGTGAAGGCGGGAACGGCGAAAGCCCAACTCGAGCCGGAGGTGATCTCCCTCGACGACTTCGACGGGCTGGTGACGCTGATGCTGGCCGCCGCCAAAGGGGTCGACGGGGTGGGCTCCGATCTCCGCACACGACTCGACGCGTCGTACGACTCCCGCTCCCACCTCCTCAACTGAAAAGGGCCCCCTGAACCCAGGGTTCGTGGGGCCCTCAGAGGGCCCTGCCAGCCCACGGTTCAGCCGGGCGCAACCTGCCGGTGGGAGACCGCAGGATGAGATGAGCAACGGCGGCCAAGGAGGCGGTGAGGAGGAGGGATCTTCTCCCGAACCCTGGGCTCCACGGGCCCTCTGAGGGCCCTGCCAACCCTGGGTTGGCGGGGCCCTTTTGGCGGGCGGTTAGCGTTCGGGTCAGCGTTATCCCAGGGAGCACTAGTGGAGTACAGGATCGAGAAGGACTCGATGGGTGAGGTTCGGGTTCCGGTCGGCGCCCTCTACGGAGCGTCCACTCAGCGAGCCGTCGACAACTTCCCCATCTCGGGTCTGGTGATGGATCGTCGGATCATCTGGGCGTTCGGTCTGCTCAAGGGTTCGGCGGCGACGGTGGCCGGCCGACGCGGCGAGATTCCCGAAGGGGTCGCAGACGCCATCCGCCAGGCGGCAGATTCGGTGATGGAAGGCGAGCACGACGACCAGTTCCCGGTCGACATCTTTCAGACCGGCTCGGGCACGTCGACGAACACCAATGCCAACGAGGTCATCGCACATCTCGCCACGGAGATCGGAGGCAGCGACGAACGGGTCCATCCCAACGACCACGTGAACTTCGGACAGTCGTCCAACGACACGTTCCCGACGGCGATGCATCTCGCAGCAGTCCACGCCATCCGCAGCGAGTTGCTGGGCGGGCTCACGACGCTGGCGCAGTCGCTCGAAGCCAAGGCGGACGCCTTCGACAACATCGTCAAGTCAGGACGGACCCACCTGATGGATGCCGTTCCCGTCACTCTCGGCCAGGAGTTCTCCGGATATGCGGCCCAGATGCGGAAGTCCGTCATCCGCGTCGAGCGGGTCCTTCCGGATCTCGAAGAGCTGGCGCTCGGCGGGACGGCGGTGGGCACGGGCATCAACGCCCCTGACGGTTGGGCGGCCGAAGTGATCGCCGAGATGGCGGCTCGCACTGGGTACGAGTTCCGTGAGGCGGACAATCACTTCGAGGCCCAGGCGTCCAAGGACGGGGTGGTGAATGCCTCGGGAACGCTGAAGACGGTCGCCCAGGCGATGTTCAAGATCGCCAACGACCTGCGCTGGCTGTCGAGCGGCCCTGTGACCGGAATCGCCGAGATCCGCCTGCCCGCGCTGCAGCCCGGTTCGTCGATCATGCCCGCCAAGGTGAACCCGGTGATTCCGGAGATGGTGATGCAGGTCGCCGCTCAGGTGGTCGGCAACGACACCGCGATCACGTGGGGAGGTGCGAACGGCAACTTCGAGTTGAACGTGATGATGCCGATGATGGCTCGCAATCTGCTGGAGGCCATCACCTTGCTGGCGGCCGCCTCGACGTCTCTCGCCACGAAGTGTGTCGACGGAATAGAGGCGGACGCAGATCGGGCAAGGGATCTCCTCGAGAAGAACGTGATCGTCGTCACGGCCCTCAACCCGCACATCGGATATGACGCCGGCTCGCGGGTCGCCAAGCGGGCTTTCGCCGAGGGTCGCAGTGTCCGAGATGTCGTCCTGGAGGAAGGCCTGATGGGAGAGGCGGAACTCGATGCCGCCCTCGATCTCAAAGGCATGACCGAGGGCGGGGTCCAGTAGCGGCTCAGTCGTCGATGTCGTCGGTGTCGGCGATGGCGTCGATGTCGGCGACGAGCTTGCCGTCCTCCCACTCGCACCGAATCCGGATCTCGGCCCCGGATGTGTTCTGGAAACGCACCTCGATCTCGTCGCCGTCATCGTCGTCGGCGATGATCTCGTAGCGCCACCCCGGGGCCGCGACCACTGCGACCAACTCGACGTGTGGATCGGTCCCGGTCACGGTGACGGTGCCGCCGTCTGACACCGCAGTCGTTGTCGCAGGGATCCCGGTCGTTGTCGGTGAGGTCGACGCTGGTGTCGTCGTCGTCGTGGACGTCGGAGGCGGGCTGGACGAGGGGGTCGTCGAATCCGTCCCTGTCGGGGACGTCGTCCCGGTTTCTGCCGCGGTCGTGTCGGTGGACGGAGGCGCAGTCGTAGGGTCGGAGGTCGAGACGGCGATGATCGGGGTCAAAGGGTCGTCGGACACCTGGTCGTCGGCGGCACCGACCACTTGCCAGGCGAGGGTGGTGGCGATTCCGACTGCCACCACCCAGGCAGCGAGAATTCCTATACGCGTCATGTCCTCATTTTGGCGTCGTCAGGTGCAGGGACTCGTCACGGGTTCGTCAAGGTTTCCTCAAGGTTGCCTGACTCACTTTTGGCCGAACATATGCTGGATCCGATGTCACGCATCCTGCTGGTCGAAGACGACGCGGAGATCCGGCGCCTCGTCGCCGACTCGATGGCGCGGCTCGGACACGACATCGTGTCCGCTTCCTCGGCCATGGAAGGTCTTCAGGCCGCAGTGTCCGAATCACCTGATCTCGTGGTCCTGGACCTCGGCCTGCCTGACGTCGACGGGACTGAGTTGCTCCGGATGCTGCGTGCCGTGAGTTCCGTACCGGTCATCATCGCCACCGCCAGGGGCGACGACAGCTCCGTCGTGTCCGTGCTCGACGCCGGAGCCGACGACTACCTCGTGAAGCCGTACTCCACCGCCCAGCTCGCCGCCCGCGTGCGTGCGGTGCTGCGCCGCGCCGAGGTGAACTCGGGGGGATCCGACGAGGTGGCGGTCGGGGGGCTTCGCATCGACGTGGCGGCCAGAGATGTCACGATCGACGGCGAAGCACTCGATCTCAGCCCGAAGGAGTTCGACCTGCTTCTTGCGCTCGCCGAACGGCAGGGAGAGGTCGTCTCCAAGCGAGAATTGCTTGCCCAGGTGTGGCGGGAGCCGTGGGGCGGGTCGGAGCGCACCGTCGACGTTCACCTCTCCTGGTTGCGCAGGAAGCTGGGGGAGAGCGCATCGGATCCGCGGTATCTGCGAACCGTGCACGGGGTGGGGATCAAGCTCGTCGATCCGTCGTGAAGCGCCAGCTGAATCTCCTCGTGCTGGCGGTGACGTCGCTGGTTGTCGTGGCGTTCACCGTGCCCCTGGCTGCCCTCGTAGCCCGCGACGCGGACGCAACCGCTCGGACCAACGCCGAGAACGTGGTCCAGAGCGTGGCCGCGAACGTGGTCAGACTGGCCGTCACCGACGGAGTCGACGCCCTCGCCTCCAACGTTCCGTCGCTCCCCGCCGGGTCCGGCCTGGTGTTCCCCACGGGCCTCACCGCTGGGACGGTCACCGCGGAGGGCCTCGCGCTGGCCGAGACGGCGGCGGCTCAGCAGAGGGCGGTTTCGGCCTACACCACCGACGGCTGGGAACTGGCACTCCCCGTGTTGACGAGGGACGGGGCGGTCGTGGTCACCGCGACAGTGCCGCAATCCGAACTCCGGGCCGGAGTGGCTCGCGCCTGGGTGTTCCTTGGTCTTCTCGGTGCGGGAATCATCGCGGTGTCGTTGCTCCTTGCGTCCCGCCTTGGTCGGTCTCTCACCGGTTCGGTCGCTGCCCTCGGCGAGGCTGCCCGCGCCCTGGCATCCGGCGACCTGACCACTCGGGTGCATGTGACCGATCCGCCCGAGCTGGCATCGGTCGCGGCGGCGTTCAACGAGATGGCGCCTCGGCTCGAGGCACTCATCGAAGAGGAGCGAGAGGAAGTCGCCGATCTCTCGCATCGTCTGCGCACTCCACTGGCGCGGCTCCGCCTTCAGGTCGAGGGGGTCGAAGACGAGGGCGTCCGCCAGGCGCTGACGGACAATCTGGATCGCCTCGACCGAGCCGTCGGTGAGGTCATCGCCGAGGCGCGTCGAAGGCCGGAGCGATCGACCGGCAGCATCGCCGACATCGGGTCGTTCGTCTCGAAGCGGGGCTCGTTCTGGTCGCTGCTGGCCGAAGAGCAGGGGCGTCGCTTCGAAGTGGCGGTCGGGGTCGAACCGCTCACGGGCGTCGCAGTGGGGGAGCGTGAGCTGACTGCCGCTCTCGACGCTGTTCTCGGCAACATCTTCGACCACACCGAGGAGGGAGTCCGATTCGCCTTGCGGTGCGATCGGGCCGATCGGGAGGTCGTTATCACAGTCGAGGATGCGGGCCCTGGGTTCCCGCCGGGCCTCGATCCGCTTGCCAGGGGCGTGAGCGGTGCGGGATCGAGCGGTCTCGGTCTCGACATCGCCCGAAGAACGGCTGAACGCGCCGGAGGCA
>JBBDWN010000106.1:0-2412 GCA_040902855.1 Acidimicrobiia bacterium
AAGCAGTTCCTCCACATCGACCAGGCCGAGTGCATCCTGTGCGAGGGCTGCGTCGACATCTGCCCGTGGAAATGCATCCACTACCTGTCGATGGATGCGATCACGGAATCGGTCAACGTGGACAATCCCGGCGACGACCCGACGAACTTCGGGTTCTTCGTCGTCGACGAGAATGAGTGCACGAGATGCGCCCTGTGCATCGACCGCTGTCCGACGAACGTCATCAGCCTGGGTAAGTTCGAGGGCTCGCTGAGCCAGCAGGCTCAGGAGCTCGGACTGAACGACGCGCCTTGGGAAGTGGACACGGGGCAGCGAGACTTCAAGAACGGTTACGCCTACGGGATGCGCTGGTAGGAGGACGAGTGGCGAACGGGAATGGCAAAACGGGACTCCTCGACAGGGTCCGCGAGAAGACTGCTGAGGCGAGCGACAAGTTCGCCAAGAGTCAGTTCGTGGAGTCCGTCCTGCGGCCTGGGTCACCCTTCAAGAAGGGGTACACCGACAGTCCCCGCAACCGCTCTTACGTGATCATGAACAACGTGCTCTATCACCTTCACCCGGTGAAGGTGAAGCGGCACGGGGTCAAGCTGTCTTACACGCTGTGCCTCGGCGGGCTCAGTTTCTTCCTCTTCATCCTGCTGACCATCACCGGGATCTTCCTGATGTTCTATTACGCCCCCACCGCAGATCGGGCGTACATCGATACGGCCGCGCTGTCGACGGACGTCGCATTCGGAACACTGGTGCGCAACATGCACCGGTGGGGGGCCCACCTCATGGTGCTCACGGTATTCCTGCACATGAGCCGGGTGTTCTATCACGGCGCCTACAAGCCGCCGCGTGAGTTCAACTGGGTGGTCGGCGTGATCCTTCTTCTCCTCACGCTGTTGCTCTCCTTCACCGGCTATCTGCTTCCGTGGGACCAGCTGGCGCTGTGGGCGGTCACGGTCGGCACCAACATGGCCGGGTTCGTTCCCGTCATCGGCGACCAGGTCAAGTTCGGACTCCTCGCCGGCGTGGAAGTCACTGCTGGGACACTGCTCCGGTGGTACGTGCTCCACGTACTCTTCCTTCCATTCATCATCGTGATCTTCATGGCCGTGCACTTCTGGCGGGTGCGTAAAGACGGCGGGATCTCCGGACCGCTGTGAGAGGGGCTTGCAATGGCTGACATCCCAGAGAGCCTCCTCCGTCGATCAGCGGAGGCGAAAGCCAAGGCGCTCGGCGTGCCCGTCGAGCAGGTGCTCGCCGAGATGAAGGGCGAGGCCCCTCCGACGCCGCCGCCCCCGCCGCCCCCCGCGGAACCCGAGCCCGAAGCCGCTGCCGACGAAGAGCCGGGAGCCGACGAAGCACCCGCTTCCGAGGAGCCGGAAGCGCCATCCGCTGCCGACGAAGCCCCTGCCGACGAAGCCGAGACTCCTGAAGCAGAGGTCCCCGCAGAAGAGGCCGCTTCGGCTGAAGCGGCCGCTCCCGCCGAACCGACCGCCCCGGCGGCTGAGGCGGAGGACGCGCCGGCCGCCGTCGCCACCGAAGAACCAACTACTCCCGATGCCAACGGGTCGTCCGGCAACGGCGCCCGTCAGGCTGCCGTCGTGAGCGCCCGTCCGGTCACCCCACCAGTCAACGTGCCGGAGGGGGTGCGCACCCAACGCCTGCTGACGGTCGTCAAGGCGCGAGCGATCCAGAACGTCAAAGCGGAACCGCAGGACAAGGTCAACACCTGGCCGCATCTCGTCATCGCCGAGTTCACCGCCCTGATGGCGATGACCGCCTTCCTGCTGATCCTTTCGGTCATCCTGCAAGCGCCGCTGCTGGAACCGGCCAACTTCAACGCCACCCCCAACCCGTCGAAGGCGCCGTGGTACTTCCTCGGA
This sequence comes from Acidimicrobiia bacterium, assembly GCA_040902855.1. Classification (GTDB taxonomy): domain Bacteria; phylum Actinomycetota; class Acidimicrobiia; order Spongiisociales; family ZC4RG35; genus DATHWB01. Next base: position 1,875 of record JBBDWN010000106.1, read on the forward strand.
CTGCAGGAGTTGCTGTCGTACTTCGACCCGCAGATCGCCGGTGTGACGGTGCCGACCATCGTCGGACTGGTGGGATTCATGATGATCCCCTACGTCGACAAGAATCCGTCCAACAAGCCATCGGACCGCAAGTTCGCCATCATGCTCTACACGATCTTTCTCACCGGATCAGCAGTGTTGACGATCATCGGGGTGCTGTTTCGGGGGCAAGGTTTCAACTTCGCCTTTCCATGGCGTGACGGCGTGTTCTTCGATGACCTCAAGGACTGGGTGCATTTCGAATGAGTCCCGAGAACCTCCTTCTCATCGGTATCGCGGTTCTCGCGGTGGCGGCTGCCGTGGCGGCGTTCGCCATCGCTTGGCGCCGATCGGGTGGGGATTGGCGAGGCAAGGTGTCTGCGGAGACACGAGCTGCGGATCGCATGACGGGTCTCGATCTTCCGCCAGTTCCGGTGGCCGAAGTCGACGAACCTTCGCTCGCTCCGTTGCGTGGCGGAATGGAGATGGCCGAACCCTCCGAAGATCCGGAACTCGAGAC
>JBBDWN010000106.1:2512-16619 GCA_040902855.1 Acidimicrobiia bacterium
GTCGCCGTCGCCGTCGCCACCGAGCGTCGGCTCGTCGAGTCGAGTCCCGAAGAAGCCGGCGTCACCCGTCGTCAGTTCTTCAACCGTGCCCTCGGATCGGTGTTCGGAGCCTATTCGGGCATGTTGGGCCTCAGCTTCCTCGCCTTCTTGTGGCCCAAGTTGTCTGGCGGCTTCGGTGCGGATGTCAACGCCGGATCGATCAGCGCCCTGCTCGATCAGGCGATCAACGACGACGGTTCCATCACCCCGGTTTTCATCCCCGAGGCGCGGGCCTATGTCGTTCCGGCTCCCTCTTCTCTCGCGGAGGCGTATGTCGGAAACAGTGTGGCGGTGGGAGGCGTGATGGCGCTTTTCCAGCGTTGTGTCCACCTCGGATGCCGGGTCCCCTGGTGCGGTCCCTCCCAGGGCTTCGAGTGCCCGTGTCACGGCTCCAAGTACAATTCGATCGGTGAGTACAACGCCGGACCGGCCCCCCGCAACCTCGACCGTTTTGTCATCGAGTTGAATCCCGTCAACGAGTTGATCATCAAGACCGGGACCATCATTCAGACTCCCAGGGCGCTGGAACCGTCCGTCGAATATCCGCAGGGCCCCTCCTGCATCGGCGCGGGCTGAACATGGATTCGTCAGTCGTCGTCACCATCGTCGTCATCGCGGCCGTCGCCTGGCTGGCGTTTCTCGGGGTGTCTGCCTTGCGGAGCCGGGGTCCCGAGGAGGTCCCGGCCAACCTCGCCCCGGGTGAGTCAGACGACGTCATGGAGACCAAGCGCCTCGAACGCACTCAGCAGGCAGCCGTACTCCTCTCGGCCTTTCTCGCCATCGGCCTCCCGCTCTACTACCTGGGCGAGACCAACCGGCAGGCCGGATTCGTCGAACAGTTCGATGAAGAGTCGGTCACTCGCGGCGAGCGCCTCGTCGAAGAGTTCGGCTGTTACGGCTGTCACGGTCCTGACGGGGTCGGCGGGGTCGCGACCTACGTCGAGAAGCGGACGGGCGCGACCGTCAGTTGGTACGCACCTCCGATCAACAACGTCTTCTACCGATACGATCGCGATGCGGTTCGGTACTGGATCACCTACGGACGAGGCAACTCGCCGATGCCGGCGTGGGGTCTTGCCGGCGGCGGACCGATGAACGAAGCCCAGGTGGAAGACGTCCTCAACTACCTCGAGAGGAATCAGGTGCCGCAGGCGGTCTCGGCCAACAATGTCGAATCGGGGATCTCCGCAGCGCTCGTCGAATTGGAGGACGCCGAGGCGGGAATCGATGCAGCGATCCTCAACCAGCGGCAGATCGTCGCTGAACTGCGCCGCGCACCGGAGCTCACCTCGATCGCCCAGGACATCAGAGCACGAGCCGACGCCATTCTCGATGGCGCCGGAGAAGGGCTGGACACCGACGGTGACGGTCTGAGCGACAACGCCGAGCAAGCCTTGTCCCAGATCACCGCCGAAGCAGCCCTCGCCTTCACGCTGCCCGGCCTCGAACCGATCGAATTGGACCCCGAGAACCCGGAGACCGATGGGACGCCTGACGCCGACAGGGTGGCGGCCGTCATCGCGGCGCTCACCGATCTGGCGGCGGACAAGGCACCGATCGTCGCAACCCAACTGGCATCGATCCAGGCCTCCCTCGACGCCGGTGGAGACGACATCGACGGTGACGGCATCCCCGACGCGGCCGAAGCTCAGATCCCGGCGCAGCTCGATGCCGCCCGTACGGCGGTGCAGCCTTCTGAGATCCGGGTCGTCGTACTGGACCCGACCAATGAGGCTTCCGTCGGCGGCGACCCGGATCTGACCACTGCGACTCGGGTGGTCTCGGGTCTGTCGTCCCTGGCCCTCAACCTCGACGTCCAGGCGAACAACAACGAGGCTCTGCTCGGTCCCGCCGAAGCGGCGCTCTCCAACCTTCTCGACGCCAAGGACCGGAAGGCGTGGGAGTTCGACTTCCAGGGGATCGCGGACAATGTCTTCGGTGGGGACGTCGCCACTGCCGAACGCGTGGTCGGGATCTATCAGTCCAACTGCGCCCGCTGTCACACGTCCGGTTACTCGGCGGGCGTGGGCTTCGCCCAGGAAGCGGGTTCGGGTGGATTCGGCCCTGCTCTGTGGGACGGGCGCCCGGCGGTGCAGTTCCTCACAGAAGACGCCCTCGTCGAGTTCCTCAAGGTGGGGGCAGAAGCAAACACGCCGTACGGCGTGAACGGATTCGGGAACGGCCAGATGCCCGGCTTCGGCACGACCCTTTCAACCGAGGACCTCACGAATCTGGCTCGCTGGCTGCGGGCAGGCAACCTCACCGGGATGGGAGGCAACTGATGCGCGAACTCATGCGGGAACTGCTCTCGGCGAACCTCTTCGTCACCGGCATCATCCTCACGGTCGCCTCGGTGATCATCTTCTTCGGGTCGGTCTACCTGCTCAACTACACGAACCTCGGTAAGAAGCTCGCCTTCCTCGTCACGGGCGCCGGCATCTTCGGCTGGAGCACCATCGGCTCGTTGCTCTTCGTCCTCTACGCTCCGCGCGGTCCCCGCCCCAAGAACATCGAGGGCCTGAACGCGTTCGAGATCCGGATCATCCCCATCGCCTACATGCTCGTTTCGCTGATCCTGTTCATCATGTTCCTCGTCGCCATGAACCAATACGAAGAATCCCAAGAGCGCGCCTGACCCCGTTTTACCCCTCCAGACGCGTCACTACCGCAGCGTTCACGCGTCCAAAACGGGGAATTAACTCGATAGGTAGTAGCTGAGGATCCGGAACTCGGTCGCGAGGTCGACGTTGCGGACTGCGACCTCCGCTGGGACCCGGACAGTGACGCCGGCAAAGTTGAGGATGGCCCGGATGTCGGCGGCGACCATGGTCTCGGCGACCGTCTGGGCGGCGCCGGCAGGGGTGGCGATGACACCGATCTCGTACGGGTTCTCGACCGCGTCGTCGACCAGTTGTGAGATGTCTCGGACGGCAATCCCACTGATGAGCGCACCGATCCGGCGCGGGTTCTTGTCGTAGACGGCGGTGATGTCGAATCCGGTCGTCGGAAACCCGGTGTATCCCGCCAGCGCAGTGCCCAGATTTCCTGCCCCGACCAGCGCAACCCGCCGGGTCCGGTCGAGGCCGAGCGCCTTCTTGATCGCGGCGGCGAGCAGGTCGATGTCGTATCCGACACCGCGGGTCCCCGAGTAGCGCAGGTGCGAGAGGTCCTTGCGCACCTGCACGGCTGATCCGCCGGTGGCGGCGGCGATCTCCTCGGAGCCGACCGTGCCGACTCCGATGCCGGCATCTTCGAGAAAGCGGAGATAGGTGGGGAGGCGCCCCACGGTGGCGGCCGGGATCCGGTGTGTCATGGTTCGAGTCTCAGCATTCGACCATCACCTGGTCGAGCGCCTTGCGGTGGAGGTCGGGGACCTCACAGTTGTCCGCCGGGTAGCCGATGGGCATCACCACGAAGGGGCGTTCGTTCTCCGGCCTGTCGAGAATCGTGTTGAGAAACCGCATCGGCGATGGCGTGTGCGTGAGAGTTGCAAGGCCGAGGCGGTGGAGTGCCCAGATGAACATGCCGGCGGCCATCCCCACGCTTTCCTTCACGTAATAGTGATGCCGCTGGGAGCCGTCCGGAAGCACGCCGTAGCGCTGTTCGAACAGCACGACCAGCCACGGCGCGGTTTCCAGGAAGGGCTTCTTCCAGTCCGTGCCAAGTGGTTCGAGTGCGGTCCGCCACTCTTCGTTGATGCGACCGCCGAGATAGTTCTGGCTCTCCTCTTCCTCTGCGGCAGAACGGATTTGCCTGCGGATATCAGGATCGCTGACCAGGACGAAAGTCCACGGCTGCATATGGGCCCCGGAGGGCGCAGTGGACGCGGTGAGAATCGCCCACTCGATGGCTTCCTTCGGAACCGGATCGGTACTGAACGACCGCACGCTCCGCCGCGAGTCCGCTTCGGCGTGCAATTCCCTCCCCCGGATGCCGAACGTTTCGGGATCGGGGCGCGAAAGCCGGTAGGGGACGAAGCCGGAGGCTGAGTGATCGGACATCGCAAGGAAGCTACCTGTCCGATTCTCGGAATCCGGACTCCGACTTCTATTCTCGCCCAGGATGGAACTCGTCGACTACCTGCCCATCGCGATCATGCTGGTGCTGGCCGGCGGCTTCGTCGTCGTCTCACTCACGGTCTCGCGGCTGTTCGCTCCCAACAATCCGTCGCCCGAGAAGACGGCGCCGTACGAGTCCGGCATCCTCCCCGAATCCGAGCCCGCCCAGCGGTTCCCGGTCAAGTTCTACATGGTCGCCATGCTGTTCGTCATCTTCGACGTGGAGATCATCTTCTTGTTCGCGTGGGCGTCCCGATTCAACGATCTCGGCTGGTTCGGTATCGGTGCGATCTTCATCTTCAGCTTCTTCGTCCTCGAGACACTGGCGTACGTGTGGAAGCGGGGAGCGCTCGATTGGAACGTCCACCGTCGATCGCGCTACGCCAAGGATCTCCTCTGATGACCGACGTTCCCCGGCCACCCGGAATCCTGATGTCGACGGTCGAGATGGCCGCTCGATGGGCGGCGACCCGTTCGATGTTCCCTGCGACCTTCGGGCTCGCCTGCTGCGCGATCGAGATGATGGCGACGGGCGCGGCCCACTACGACCTCGCCCGGTTCGGCATGGAGGTGTTCCGCGCCTCGCCCCGTCAAGCCGACCTGATGATCGTGGCCGGCCGCGTCAGCCAGAAGATGGCGCCCGTGTTGCGGCAGGTGTACGACCAGATGCCTGATCCCAAGTGGGTGATCTCGATGGGGGCGTGCGCGTCGACCGGCGGGATGTTCAACAACTACGCCCTCGTCCAGGGGGTCGATCAAGTGGTACCGGTCGACATCTACGTGCCCGGCTGTCCACCCGGTCCGCAGAGTCTCATGCACGGGATTCTGACCCTCCACGACAAGATCATGTCCGGTGAGATCCTACGCAACGGGGCGGTGCCGGCATGAGTGATGACGCGCCGGTCGACGGGCCGCGTCCTGCTCCCGAGGGAGTCACGTCAGGCGACGACACCAGCAGTGGGACCGACATCGCCACTGCTGCTTCGACGGCCGGCCCCGCAGTCCACCCTGGCGATGATCTGGTCGGCAATCCGGATGAGGCGGCCGAGCCGGGTCCGCAGCGTGTTCTTCCCGAAAACGAGATCCTCGTGGGGCTGATGGAGGCGTTCGACGATGCCGAATGGTCCCTCTCTGCCGGCCAGGACGTCATCCGCGTCCCTTCCGAGCAGTTCGCCGAGTTCGGCGCGGCGGCCAAGGAGGCAGGCTTCGAGGTGTGCGTCGACGTGACTGCCGTGGACTGGTACCGGAAGCGCCGGCCCCGGTTCGACGTCGTCGCCAACCTGCTCTCTCACCAACACCTGCTGCGACTGAGGTTGGTGACAGCCGTCGGGGATGACGAGCCGACGGTTCCGTCGCTCACCCCGATCTGGCCAGGCGCCGGCTTCGCAGAACGCGAGGCGTACGACATGTTCGGCATCATCTTCGACGGCCATCCCGATCTCACCCGGATCCTGATGCCGGACGATTGGGTCGGTTTCCCGTTGCGCAAGGACTTCTCGACCGGATCGGTTCCCGTTCAGTTCAAAGACTCGCACAAGGTCACCTGAGCGATGAGTGACACGACTGCCACCGAAGAGACGACGGACGCCGAACTCGAGACGGTCGACATGTGGGTGTCCGGCACCGAAGAGCCGGAGCCGCGTGAATGGCAGACGGCCTCGACAGACGAGGGCTCCCAGAAGATGCAGCTCAACGAGACGGACTCGCGTCTGGCAGAGCAGTTGGGGACCGTCGTCGAGAACGACTTCCTCTACGACGAGTCCAGCGCCGACGACGAGCGCATGCTCATCAACATGGGCCCACAGCACCCGTCCACCCACGGCGTCCTTCGCCTGCAACTCGAATTGGACGGAGAGATCGTTCGGCGGACCAAGCCGATCATCGGCTATCTCCACACGGGGATGGAGAAGACCGCCGAGATGCTGACGTTCCTCCAGGGTCCCACCAACGTGACCCGGATGGACTATCTCGCCCCGTTCCACAACGAACTGTGCTTCAGCCTGGCGGTCGAGCGCCTCCTCGGCGTCGAGGTCCCGGAGCGGGCTCAAGTGATGCGGATCCTGCTCACCGAGTTGAATCGGATTTCTTCGCACCTCGTGGCGCTCGCCACCAACGGGATGGACATCGGTGCCCTGTCGATGATGATCTACGGCTTCCGGGAGCGCGAGCAGATCCTCGCCTTTTTCGAGAAGACGACCGGCCTGCGGATGAACCACAACTTCATCCGGCCGGGAGGACTCGCCGCCGACCTTCCTCCCGGGTGGCGTCAGGACGTCCGCGAGATCCTCGACACTCTGCCCGGTCGACTCGCCGAGTACGACGACCTGCTCCGGAACAATCCGATCTGGCTGGATCGCACCCAGGGTGTCGGTGTGATCACCGCCGCCGAATGTCGGGCATACGGGATCACCGGCCCGACCCTGCGGGCGACCGGAGTGGACTGGGATCTCCGCCGGGCGTTCCCGTACTCGGGCATCGAGACCTATGAGTTCGACGTCCCCGTGGGGGAGCACGGCGACACCTACGACCGCTACCGGGTGCGGGTCGACGAGATCATCGAGTCGATGAGGATCGTCGAACAGGCGATGGATCGGATGCCGAAGGGCGACTACCGGGTGGATGACCGCAAGATCACACCACCGCCCCGTGCCCGCATCGACGAGTCGATGGAAGCGTTGATCCACCACTTCAAGATCTTCACGGAAGGCTTCACCGTGCCACCGGGCGAGACGTACGTCGCCGTCGAGTCTCCTCGCGGGGAGCTCGGCTGCTACCTCGTCTCCGAAGGCGGCGGCAAGCCCTGGCGGATGCACACCCGCGCCCCGTCCTTCTACAACCTGCAGGCCCTTCCGATCATGATGGCCGACACTCTCGTGGCGGACACCGTGGCCACCATCGCCTCGCTCGACCCTGTCATGGGAGACGTCGACCGCTGAGGTCATGCGCGTACGTCCTGGCGCATGAAGAGGATGAAGGCGACGGCGAACAGCGGCGATCAGGCTTGGGTGCGATGTTGGTGGGCCCGTTGGTGGCGGTCTGCTGTTCGGGGGGTGCCGGGGGTCGTCCCCCTGCACAATCAGACCGTGTCCTGCAGCACCGTCATCGCCGCGTTGCGTCCGTTGATGCCGATGACGCTCCCGCCGGGATGGGTCGCGGCCCCGCACAAGTAGACGCCGTCGATCCCGGTGCGGTACGGAAGCCGGTTTTCCCACATGTAGTCGGGGAGGATCTCGCCCTGGAAGATGTGGCCGCCGGTGAGGCCGATCGACTCCTCGATATCCGGCGGGCCCTGGACACCGATGTGTTCGACCAGATCGGAGAAGCCGGGCGCGAACCGCTCGATCGAGCGGGTGACGACCTCGCCCACCTCCGTCCGGTGCTCGTCCCAACTGCGCCCGTCTGCCCACGCATACGGCACGTACTGGCAGAAGGCCGAGAGCACGTGCTTGCCTTCGGGAGCGATCGAAGGGTCGTACGGGGTCTGGAAGTAGAGCTCACACCAGAGCTCGTCGGCGACCGTTCCCGTCCTGGCAGCCAGAAACGACTCGTGCAGCGCCTCCGCACTGCGGACGATCTCGACCTGGGCACGGGTGGCGTGGTCGACCCCGAAGTCCGGCAGGGCGGACAGGGCGAACGTCACCTTCACCGTGGCGCTTTCGATCGGCGTTCTCGCCACCCGGTCGGAGAACACAGGGTCGCCGAGCATCGCCGCGGTTCGGACCGGGTCGGCGTTCGAGATCACGACGCCCGCCTCGACCGTGTCGCCGTTGGCGAGCACCACGCCCGAGCCGGGGACGATACGGGCGACGTCCACATCCGTTGCGATCACCGCCCCTGCCTCTTCGGCCGCTCGCGCCAACGCGACCGAGACCGCTCCCATCCCCCCCATCACGAATCCCCACTCACCCGGGACACCCTCCTGGCGGCCGGATGCGTGGTGGAAGTCGACGGAGGCCGTCCCCGGATCGAACGGGGAGGCGTTCGTGCCGATGATCCCCTGCCCGGCGTAGGCCGAGACCATCCGCTCGTCGGTGAAGAAGCGGCGGAGATTCTCGACTTGGGAGTCGGTGAACATGGTGGCCAGGGCCACCTCGTCTCCGGCGAGTCTCCGCTCGATCTCCGCACGCGTGGGTTCGAGGTCGAGCCAGATGTCCCGTTCGTCGTCGGGTCGGATGGCGTCTCGCATGCGGTCGAACAGGTCGTTGCGGGCGACCCATCCCTCCACTTGATCAGGCGCAAACGACCGGATCGACTCGTGGGTGGCGGCGTCGTCGCTCCACACCGTGAGCGACTTGCCGTCGGAGAAGGGCACGAAATAGGACGGGTCTCCCATCACAATTTGGAGCCCGCGGGAGCGCAGGTCGAGTTCGTCGATCACCCGATCTCCGAACAGCCCAGCCAGGTAGGCGCACGGTGAGATGACGTAGCCCGGCCACATCTCTTCGAGTGTCGCTGCTCCTCCGATTCGGTCTCGCCGTTCGACCACCAGCACGGTTCGCCCTGCGCGAGCGAGGTAGGCGGCGGCGGTCAGCCCGTTGTGGCCCGCGCCGACCACGATGACGTCCCATCGCGTTCGGTTGATGGTCTCCCCGGCTGTCCGGAACAGGGCGTCGAGGGGCGGCTTCATCCGCGGAAAGCTGCCAGCACGTCTGCCATCGTGGCGATGGACTGCTCGTCGATCGGATCGAGGACCAGTTGGATGCCGTCGATGCCGGCGGCAGCCACCTGGCGCATTGCCTCGGCCATGGCTTCGACATCGCCCTGGATCGGATTGCGCGAGAGCCGCCGACCGCCGGCGCCCGGTAACTCGAACAGCAGCGCCACCGTCTTGTCGAGGGTTGCAGGGTCACGGCCGGCCAGGTGACACGCCTCCTCGATCTTGGCGACGAGCGCCGGGAGCCGGGCGGGGTCGTTTCCGAAGTCCGTGAACCACGAATTCCACGAGGCGACGTGAGGGAGGGTGATCGAGAGCATGCGCTCGCTATTCGACCCGATCATCAGCGGGGGACCGCCTGGCCGGTTCGAGGGGGGAAGGAGGACGCACTCATCGACGTCGTAGAAGTCGCCGTGGAAGGTGACGGTCTCGCCGGCGAGCAGTCTTCGGATGATCTCGAAGCCTTCCGCGAACCGGGAGACGCGCTTGTCGTATGGCAGGCCGAAGGCGTCGAACTCCAGACGGTTCCATCCGGCGCCGAGGCCGAGGGTGAGGCGCCCTCCGCTGATCTCGTCGACGGTGGCCGCCTGCTTGGCCAGGATGGTCGGCTCGTGAAACGGCTGGGCGGCGACGAGCGGCCCGATCTCGACCCTCTTGGTCACCGCGGCGATGGCGGCGAGTTGCGTGAATGCCTCCCACGGCCCTGATCTCACGCCGTCTTCCTCGTACAGGAGGTGATCGCCGACCCAGATCGAGTCGAATCCGGAGTCTTCGACCAGTCGGGCCATTCGGGCGACTTCGGGCCAGCGGACGACCCGCTCCACCTCCGGCAACTGCACGCCGACCTTCATCGCTTCCCCCGGTGTTCTGCCACCCATTCTTCGCTCCGTTCCCAAAGTTCCCGAGCCGCCTCGTCGTCCATCGCCTCTTCGCTCGGGGTGCGAAGAGTGCGCCGCGCGTAGTACCCGCCTGACAGCAGCCCTTCGGTCGTGGCAGCCCACACCGGTGTGTCTGCTCCTTCCTCGGGTGTCGCCATGGTGCGGGTGAACAGTGGGCGGATCGGCCAGGGGATGCGACGCCAGATGGCCGTGGCGGTGACGCCCGGGTGGACGACGACGACCCCGAAGTCGTGGCGGCGGGCGAGTTCTCGGCCAAACAACACGTTCGCCAGTTTCGAGTTTCGATACTCACCGAAGCCAGTCAGCGACTTCGTCGGGCGACGAATCGAGTCGAGGTCGAGACCCACCGAGTCGTAATGAGCGTTGGATGACACGACCACCACCCGGTCATGGATGCGATCGGCGAGACCCGTCACGAGAAGATGGTGGGCGAGATGATTGACGCCGAAGTGGATCTCGAATCCGTCCTGGGTCACACCGCGCTGCCCTCCCACGCCGGCATTGGCGAGCAGCACGTCGACGGGGGATTCGACCGAAGCGATCGCCCGGCCGACGGATCCGAGCGACGACAGATCGCACTCCACGAACCGTGTCCGTACTCCGCGAGCGTCCAACGCGTCGAGGACCGTTCGATGTCGATCCGGGCTCCGGCCGACCAACGTCATCGCCGGGAAGTGTTCGGCCAGACCGATCGCCGCAGCGGCGCCGATCCCCCGGCTGGCGCCGGTCACGAGGAGATGTCGTTCGGTCACAGGACGCGAATCTACGGCATGTGCGTCGGTTCATGCCAGCGCCCGGCGTACTCTGTGCTCGTGACAGATACGCGATCACCGTTCGTCCTCCGGGCATACGTGGCAGGGCTGGGACTGCTGGCCGCTGCGGCGGTTGTGGTCGCCGTCTGGTTCGTGACCCCGGGATTCGGTCTCGAATCAGTGTTGGGACTTGCGGTCGGCGTGCTGGCCGTCTGGATCGTGCAAGGTCAGATGCGGCTTCGTCGTTTCCGCGGTGAACGCAGCGAGATGTACAGCTACGAGGAGGCGCTGTTCCCCATCCTCCTCGTGACGATCGGACCAGCTCTGTCGGTTCTCTCGTTCGCAATCGGCACCGTTTACGTCAACCTCGCGGAACGCAAGCGTGGAATGAAGCTTGCGTTCAACGTCAGCCAGTTCACGCTGGCGACTGCCGTCGGCGGGGCTGCCGCCGGGCTGGTGGGCATCACAGCAGACGGTCGGGGGACCATCGCGGTGCTCGTCGGGAGCGCGCTCTATGCAGCACTCGCGATCGTCATATACGGGACGCTGATGTCGTTGCTGGGTGCCGGTCGGTGGCGGGCGGTGACGGGGAAGGAGGTGCAGCAGACGGGCACGGTGGTCGGCGTGGAAGTGCTGCTTGGTACCACGGCCGGCATCGGAATCCTGGCGGTGCCCGCCCTGGCCCCGGTCGCCGTCCTTACTCTTGCCGTCGTCCTCCAGGTGCACCGCCGATGGTTCCAAGTGGCTCGTGACCGAGAACAGATCGACGATCTCCTGCACGCCACCGTCGACTTGCACAGCTCGCTCACGACCGAAGAGGTCGGACGTCGTCTGTCTGCCGCGCTGTACACGCTGATCAGTGCCGAGGCCCACCTCGTGTTCGGCGGAGCCGAGGCGCCTGCCGACGGGATGGTGTTCGAGGTCGACACCGGCAGTGCCGGGCCGAGGACGTTGATCGTGCGCCGTGACACACGGTTGGAGCCCACGGCGATCGCCATCTGTGAGACCCTTGCTCGGGTGGCGGGGGTGTCGTATCGGATGGCGGGCCTGCTGGAGGAACACGAGGAGCAGGCGGCGGACCTCCGGGCGGTGATCGCCGAAAGAGAAGCGTTCTTGTCGGCGACCGCTCACCAGCTTCGCACTCCGCTGACAGCGATGGTCGGATTCTCGTCCCTTCTGTGGCAGCAGCCCGACGACCCGCAGGTCATCAAGGAGATGATGTCCCACTTGGTTGGACAGGCCGGCGAGATGACGCATCACCTCGACAACCTCCTCGTGTCCTCACGGGCGTTGACCGACTCGGTGATGATCTCCCGCGACGATGTCGATCTGCGCACCGAGGCGGAACGTGCGGTGGCGGCCCTGCCGCCGGGCGGCTCGTTGGTTTCGGTGATCGGCGAGTCGGTTCGGACAGTGGTCGACGCCGTGCGCCTGCGTCACATCCTTCGCAACCTGCTGGCGAACGCCAAGAACCACGGTGGAAGCTCGGTCGAGGTTCATACCGGAATCGACCAAGACCGGGCATGGATCGAGGTCCGAGACGACGGACCAGGGCTGTCGCCTGCCGTCGAGAGCAAGGCGTTCGAGTCCGCACGCGGTCAGGGCGTCGTTGCGGCCGATCCGGAGGGAGTCGGGCTCGGCCTGTACGTCGCTCGGCTTCTCGCCCGTCTGATGGGCGGCGAAGTCACCTATCGCCGGTCGGACGGGTGGACGGTATTCCGGGTGGAGTTCCCGGGCCGGGAAGGCTCCGTCGGGTGAAATCTCCCGGGTTCGGCGGGATCGCGTCGAACCCCTAGCATCGCTCCCGATGAGCATCTGGCCCGAAGCGACCCAGGAGCGCGCCCGAACGATCATCGCCCGGTATCCCGAGGCGCGTTCGGCGGTGATGCCGCTTCTCTATCTCGCCATGCGAGAAGACGGGTGGCTCACCGAGGAGGGGATGACCGAAGTTGCCCAATGGACCGGCCTCACGCCCGCCCAAGTCCAGGCTGTCGCCTCCTTCTACACCATGTACAAGCGCGAGCGGACAGGGAAATACCTGGTGTCGGTCTGCACGTCCATCTCCTGCATGCTTCTCGGCGGCGACGACGTGCTTCACGCGGTCGAAGACGAATCCGGAGTGCCGCACGGCGAGACCGACGACGAAGGCCTGCTGTCCGTCGAACACGCCGAATGCATCGGCGCCTGCGGTGGCGCACCGGCGGTTCAGGTCAACTACGAACTGATCGAAGGCGTCACTCCCGAGAAGGGCAGGGCGCTCGTCGACTGGCTCCGCAAGGCGCTCCCCGAATCCGTGAACGGCGACGAGATGCAGCAACTCTTCGGGGGACCGACCAGTTTCGATTGGGCGATCGAAGAAACCGACGCCGCCGTCGGCCCGTATCCGGCCTTCGGTCCCCTCGGAACGGTCCAGGAAAAGCGATGAGCCTTCTCGTCACGCGGAGGATGACCGATCATCCGACGGACAGTCACACGCTGGCTCGCTACGAGGCGACCGGCGGCTACGTCCAGGCGCGTCGATCCGTGGGGATGACTCGAGATGACCTCGTCGAGACGGTCAAGATGTCCGGTCTGCTCGGCCGCGGCGGTGCGGCGTTCTCCACCGGGATGAAGTGGAGTTTCCTCGCCCCGGCACGACCGGCATATCTGGTGGTGAACGGAGACGAGTCCGAGCCCGGGACCTTCAAGGACCGCCAACTGCTCGAGCGCGACCCGCATCAGATGATCGAAGGGATCATCATCACATCGATCGCCAACGAAGCGCACCACGCCTTCATCTACATCCGTGGTGAATATCCCAAGCCGGCGCGGCGGGTGCAGAAGGCCGTCGAAGAGGCGTATGCCGCTGGGTACCTCGGCAAGGGGATCTTCGGCTCCGACTTCGACCTCGAAGTGACCGTCCACCTCGGTGCCGGCGCATACATCTGCGGTGAAGAGACGGCTCTCATCAACTCGCTCGAGGGCCGGCGCGGCGAGCCCCGGCTGAAGCCGCCGTATTTTCCTGCCGCCAAGGGCCTCTACATGAAACCGACCATCGTCAACAACGTCGAGACGATGGCGAACATCCCCCACATCCTGGCGATGGGGACAGACGACTATCGCGAGCTCGGTCATGAAGAGGACACCGGTACGTTCATGTTCTCGGTGTCAGGGCACGTGAACAAGCCGGGCAATTACGAGCTGCCGCACGGCATGACCTGGCGTGAACTCATCTACGAAGTTGCGGGCGGCATTCGAGACGATCGGGAGCTGAAGACGTGGATACCCGGCGGAGCCTCCGCGCCGTGGTTCGTGCCGGAGGAGCATCTCGACCTGCCGATCACCAAGGCCGACACCGGCAAGGCCGGGTCGATGCTCGGGTCGGGCGCGGTGGTGGTGATGGACGACACCACCTGCGTCGTGCGCGCCGCGGAGCGAATCGTCCGCTTCTTCGCCCACGAGTCGTGCGGGCAGTGCACGCCGTGTCGGGAAGGCACCACCTGGCTGGAGATGATCCTGCGTCGCATCGAAGCCGGTCAGGGTCGGATGATCGACCTCGACCTGATGCTCGACGTATCTGACAACATCTCGGTCGGGCTCGGATGGCCTCCCAAGCAGACGACGATCTGCCCGCTGGGCCCTTCGGCGGTGTCGCCGATCATCTCGATCGCCAAGTATTTCCGAGACGAGATCCTCGACCACACGGAGAACGGTGGATGCCCGCAG
>JBBDWN010000106.1:16719-20105 GCA_040902855.1 Acidimicrobiia bacterium
GCCGACGCCCAGAAGATCGTGTTCAACGCCAACTACTCGGTGTACCTCGACGACACCCTCACCGACTTCCTCGACGCCGCCGGTCTCGGAATCGAAGAGATGCCTGCGAGGGGATACGAGATCGTTCTTCGCCGGATGGAACTCGACTTTCTCGGCTCCGCCCGGATCGGAGACGAGATTTGTGTCGGGATGCGGTTCGTCCGTTTCGGCAAAACGTCGATGACCGCTCGCGGCAGTGTGTGGATCGACGGTCACCCCGACTCCCCGCTCGTCGAAGCCACTGCGATCCATGTGATGGTCGACGCCGAGACGTTCCAGCCGACACCCGTTCCCGACTTCGTCCGGGAGGCGATCGAGGGGTTGCAGGGTCCGGTCGACGAGTGAAGTTGGGCGGTCTGCCGCCCGTTCCTATCCTGCGCGCTCACCCTCAAGGCGGAGATTCGGCGGCGTGTCAGAACAGCTTGTGACCATCACGGTCGATGGCAAAGAGATGCAAGTCAAGCCGGGCGAACTGCTGATCAAGGCCGCACAGGACAACGGGGTCTACATCCCCCGATTCTGCTGGCATCCGCGTATGAATCCTGTGGGCATGTGCCGGATGTGTCTCGTCGAGATCGAGACCCCCCGCGGTCCGATGATCGTCACGGCGTGCACGAATCCCGTGAACGACGGACTGGTCGTCGACACCCAGAACGACACGATCAAGAAGGCTCAGGAGGGGATCCTCGAATTCCTCCTCGCCAACCATCCCCTCGACTGTCCCGTCTGTGACAGGGGCGGCGAGTGTCCTTTGCAGGACCAGACAATGTCGTACGGACCCGGCGAGTCCCGGTTCGTGGAAGAGAAGCGTCACTTCGAAAAGCCGATTCCGATCTCGGACCTCGTCCTGTTGGACCGGGAGCGGTGCATCCTGTGTGCTCGCTGCACCCGCTTCTCCGAAGAGATCTCCGGCGATCCCCTCATCGAGTTCACCGCCCGGGGGAACACCACCCACATCGCCACGTTCCCTGACCTGCCGTTCTCGTCGTACTTCTCGGGCAACACCGTCCAGATCTGTCCGGTGGGGGCGCTCACCGCCACCGCCTATCGGTTCCGGGCACGACCGTGGGATCTGACCGCCATCGAGTCGACCTGCATACATTGCACCGCCGGCGACAGGATGACCATCCAGGCGAGCCAGAACGAAGTGTTGCGCTTCCTGGGCTTCGACTCCGAAGCGACGAACCACGGGTGGCTCTCGGACAAGTGCCGTTTCGGATTCGAATACATCAACTCCGAGGATCGGCTCACGACTCCGCTGATCCGTCAGGGTGACGGCCACCGGACGGCCTCCTGGGCCGAGGCCCTGAGCTTGGTGGCCGAGCGGCTCAGTTCGATCCGCCAGTCGGAGGGTCCCGACGCGATCGGAGCCATCGGCGGGGCGCGGGGCACCAACGAGGACGCCTACGCCCTCTCCAAGTTCATGCGGACGGTGATCGGAACGAACAACGTCGATGCTCAACTCGACGACGGTCTGGAGCCCCAGTTCCTGGCGGCCACGGCCAGTCGGGCTCGCATCGGCGACCTCGACCGGGCGAAGACGATCTTCGTGTGGGGTCCTGACCTGAAGGAGGAGCATCCGACGCTCTACCTCCGGGTCCGGCGGGCGAGCCAGGAGCTGGGGGCGACGCTGATCGTGGTTCATCCGAGGGCGACCGGCCTCGACGACCGGGCGGCACATGTCCTGCGTTACCGGCCCGGTTCAGGCGCGGAGTTGCTATCGGATCTGAAGAGTCCCGACGGCTCTCACGCAGCCGTCGCCCGGGCCTTCGCCGAAGGCCCGGTGGTCGCCCTGGTCGGGCGCACCGGATACGGGGAAGACCCCCGCCTGCCCGAGGCGGTCGCCGCCTGGGTCCGCACGTTCAACGGTGCGGGGATCCTTCCCCTCGCCCGCCGCTCGAACGTCTTCGGCGCACTCGACATGGGCCTCGCCCCCAACTTGTTACCCGGCCGTGTGTCGGTGACGGCGGCTGACTCATTCGGAGAGGCGTGGGGCGAGACTCCTTCGACTCCTGGCCGTTCCACCGCCCAGATGCTCGACGGTTCGATGAAGGCGTTGATCCTGGTCGGGTCGGATCCGGCCGCCGACGTGCCCGACGCCGCGCGGGCGAAGGAAGCTCTCACGTCTGCCGAGTTCGTGGTGTCGATCGACCTCTTCCGCACCGCCTCGAATGCGGCGGCTGACGTGATCTTCCCGGCGGACGGCTTCGCCGAGAAGGAAGGCACCGTCACCAACATCGAAGGTCGCGTCCAGAAGGTGAATGCGATCACCACGGGGCACGGCCAGTCGCGGCCCGACTGGTCGATCCTCGAGGATCTGGCTGCCCGGATGGGTCAGCCTCTCGGTTTCGACTCCGCCCAGGCCATCGCCAAGGAGATCTCCACCGTCGCCCCCGCCTACGCCGGAGTGACGTGGGACCTCTTGGACTGGGACGAGCGGGACGGTGTCGTGGTTCCGCACGGCGATGCCATCCAGCCCCTCTCGTATCTGCCGGCAGACACGCCGGGAGCGATCGTCAAAGGTTCGCTGGTGCTCCATTCGGCCCGCACCATGTACGACGACGGTGTTCTCATGCGCAACGGGCTGTCGTTGCACAAGCTGGCGCCCGGTGCCTCGCTGCACGTCCATCCCGACGACGCCAGCCGCCTCGGTCTCAACGGCGAAGCGACGATCACGTCAGGCGATGTGACCGCCACCCTGCCGGTCGTGAGGGACGGTTCTCTCGCCCGCGGCACGGTGTACGTCCCGTTCAACCAGCCGGGCGGTCCTTCGCTGGGTTCCGAGCTGCTGGTCGAGGTGAGTCCGGTCTGACGATGAGGACCCGAATCGCACGCGCCTCCGGTTTGGTCGCAGTGCTGTTCGGCCTCTTGGTCGGTTCCAACCTCTTCACGGCGTCAGGGATCGAAGGCTGGGAGTGGGCGTTCATCGCGGGGCCGGCGTTGCTGAGTCTCGGCGGTGGCACCGCCTATCTGGTCGGCCTGGAGCGAGGTCGGCGTGATCTGCTGATCGGCGGCTGGATCGCCTACTCGCTCGGCCTGCTGTTGCCGACGGGACTGATGATCCTCCAAGGGCTGGCCATCGTCGGCGGCCTGGCCGCTCCGGGATTTCGGCGACGCCACGACGAATAGGCCCTCGAGGGGCCTTTCGGAGAGTTCGGGTTGTGGTTGGTGGGGTCTTGGGGGCGGGCGGGGGTGGTGGTTCAGGGTCCGGCCCGGCTGGGATGTGATTGGCGGATGAAGGTGCGTCGTTGTGGCGGCGAGTGGGGGTCGATGCGTCTGCCTTGCTGGTGGATGACGACGTGATGGTGATACCAGCAGACGGTGACCAGGTTGTCCGGGTCATGGGT
>JBBDWN010000107.1:0-7354 GCA_040902855.1 Acidimicrobiia bacterium
CCCCCAACGTCGCTTCGCTCCTGGGGGGACAGGATCAGGGTGTTGCCGGATGGCGCAGATGTCCTCGGAGGCGCATTGTGGGGGCATGAACAACACGAAACCTGGACCCGATCGGGTCCTTCTCATTGGGGCGATGGTCGTCGCCGTGATCGTGATTGGTGCTGCACTCGTGGCGCTGACACGTTCCGAACCGGCCACCCTCGACCCGACAACGCCAGAAGGGACCGCCCAGCGCTACGTACAGGCGATCCTCGACGGTGACAACGCAACCGCCGAGAGTCTTCTCACCGAAGAGGACTGCGAAGTCGGATTTGGCTACTACAGCGACCAGACAGTTCGCGCCCGCCTCGTCGACAGCACGGTCGACGGCGACACCGCCACCGTCGAAGTGGAACTCGTCTTCTCCGGAGGCGACCCACTATTCGGTGGCTATGGGTACGAAGACCGGGCGCAGATCCAGTTGGACCAGGTCGACGGGACCTGGCTGGTCGATCCGGACTCGTGGCCCTACTTCCCGTGCGAGGTGGACCGATGATCGCCATACTCGGACTCCTCCCGCTCGCCCTGCTCGCCGGCTTGATCGCCGGGATCGCCGCGCTCTCCAAGCGCAACGACGAGGAACCGCCCGATGGTCTGGTGCGGCGCCTGGTCGTCGCAGCCATCACCTTCGGCATGACCGTGGTGACCGTCGTCGGAGTCGGCATGCTCCTCGACATCGCGCTTGCCGGAGGCGACGACTTGGCCCGTTCCGGGTCGAGCGACATCGCTCAGGCGTTGGCGATGCTCATGGTCGGCGCCCCGGCCTCGTACTTCCTCTGGCGTTACCAACTCCGGGCCCTCGCCGGGCCGGACGGGCGCTCGATCGTGTGGCTGCTGTACCAGATGATCGCTTCGTTGACGTTCTCGATCGGAGCGGTCGTGTCTCTCGGCAACGGCCTGCGTTTCCATGAGTTCGATGCCAGTGTCCGCTCGGCGTTGGCGTTCGGAATTGCATGGATGGGTGGATGGATCTTCCACGAACTCATTCGACGTCGTCGCCCGGCACCGATCCTGCCTGGACTTGCCCAGGCAATCGGCGGTGGCGTGGGACTGATCACCCTGACGTTCGGGGCCGTCTCTCTGATCGGCGCCCTGTTGGATCTCGGCGACCAGGACTTCTTGTTCTCCAGCGGACGGTGGGAGCCGGTGTTGGACGCCATCGTATGGACGGTGGTGGGGGCAGCGGCATGGTTCTGGCAGTTCTTCACGGCTCGAACCTCCGACGACCTCTCGCGGGCCGGTCTGGTGCTGGGCCTGGGGGTGGGTGGCGGAACCCTGCTCGGATTGGGATCGCTGGCCACCGGACTGGCCGCGCTGCTCATTGGCATCACAGACGAGGTCGACACCGACATGCTGTCAGACGCAGTCGCGGGGGTGGCGGTCGGGTTCCTGGTGTGGCGCTATCACCACACCCTCGTCACCGACAGCCAAGGCATCCGAATTGCGCGGCATCTGACAGCCGGACTGGCCCTCATCGGGATGGCGATCGGCATCGGCGTGCTCGTCAACGCCGCCCTGGCCGCCCTGACTCCTGCATTCGCATCCGCCAACGAGGACGAACTGCTCTGGGGTGGCCTCGCCGCCTTTGTTGCCTCTGCCCCCGTGTGGTGGCTCACGTGGAAACCACAACGCCAGGCCGATGCCGATGCTGGAACGCCGGTGCAGCGGGTCTACCTGACGGTGCTGGGAGGCGTGGCAGGCGTGTCCGGGGCGATCGCCCTCATCTACCTGCTGTTCCAGTTGCTGGAGGGCATCTTCGACGGCGACTCGCTTGCGGCCATCATCGACGGGATTCGTGCTCCATTCGGATTCGTCGCCTCGACCGGGCTGGTGACCGCATATCACTATCGCCGCTGGGCTACCACCCGCGGTGAACCTGTCGAGACAGAGCCTGTCACCGTCGAACGGATCACGTTTGTCGGATCCGATCAGGCTCTGGCGGACTCGCTCCGAGACGATCTCGGCGTCCGCACCACTCGATGGGCATCGGCGGGCGAGGGGCGGGTGCTGACGGCAGACGAACTGTCGTCACACCTTCGCACCCTCGACGCCACCGACGTCCTCATCGTCGAGGAGGAACGGGGCTACCGGGTGATCCGGCTATTGCGGGACGGTCAGCGTCCGCAGAGCGGGGAACCCCAGGAGTAGAACCCGACCCGCAGCACCCACCCGTCCGTCACCCCGAGGTCGTCGAGAAAGTCGATGACCTCGAGGGTGGGTCCAGTCACCACGAAGGAGCTGACGCTGACGTCGCCTTCAAGCGCATCCACCAGGGAAGCCACGGCGCCAGAAGACCCGCCGGCGAGCTCGGTGGCAACTTCGTCATGTGTGGCGATCGTCCCAAGCGCATCGCGTACCGACGCCAGCGCTCGTTCGACCGATGGTGGACCCGACATGAGCGTTCCGCCTGCCGACGCGCTGGTGGCAGCGAAGAGGTCCGAGTCCGGTGTCTCCATCGTGCGGCACAGCGGATAGCCAGGCTGGCCGAGGTCAGAGGACAAGACGTCGAAACCGGCCCATGTCAGCCGGACGTCGGATCCCGGATCGTCGGCAAGCGCCTGAGCCGCTTCGATCGACAGGGGCGACGGCATGCCGAACGAAACCGTCGACACGGTCCCCGGGTCGAGTCCCGGCAGCACGTCGCTCACCGGAATGAGCGCAGACGGTCCCCACACCAGACGAGGCAGGTCGAGCGAGAAGAGGTCGATCTCGGAGACGACGTCGCCCAGCGACTCGGTGGAGGTCCCCAGCGGGATTCCCACCTCAGCGGTGGTGGTGCGTCCCAATAGGCCAGAGTCGATGCGGAAGCGGGAAACCTCCACGCCCGGCTCAAAGATCATCGGCAACTCATAGGCGGCACGGGCCGCGATGCCAGCCCGATCCCCCCGATTCAGCACCAGTGGCTGGATCACGAGGAGAGAAAGCAGCAGTCCCACCACGAGGATGATGACGGTGAGTGCGGCGGCGTCGACCGCTGTCCGGCCGATAGCCCTGCGGACACTTCTGTGCAGGCCGTCGCCGTCGTCGAAGGGGACAACGAGATCGTCGAAGACCACCGGATCCCCTGCTTGTTGGTTGGTGTCATTCATGGGTTCAACTTCTGATAGATGGTTCGGAATGAGGTTCTGGCCCGCCACAGCAACTGCTTGGCCGCGTCGGGACTCGTGCCCACCACCTCAGCCATCTCCGAGTAGGAGAGCCCGGCGTGGTCGACCAGCAGCAGTGCCATCCGCTGGCGGTCCGGCAGTTGGGCGAGGACTGCGTCGATCACGGTGCGCTCCTCGATGTCGGGTCCGGGTGCAGCCGGCACCGGATCGAGAATGTCGGTGGGATCGGGTCGGCGCTTGCGGGTGTGATCGATGAAGACCGACCGGGCGATGGTGAACAACCAGGATCTGGGGTTCCCATCCCTGAAACCAGCCATGGCGCGTGTCGCCTTGACGAAGGTGTCCTGGGTGAGATCCTCCGCCAGGGCCTGATCTCGGCTGAGCGAATACAGAAAGGCGAAGACCGCCCCTGCATGTTGGCGATAGAAGGTTTCAATGCTGTCCACACGTCTCATACCTTCGTTTGGTTTCGAGAGGTAGACGAGTGGACACGACGAATGGTTATGCAGGACGGTGGGAGTTTCTTTCGGTCAGTCGTCGAGACGTACGGCCATCTCGAGCGCCTGATCTCGGGTGACGTCCATATTGTGCAGTGCGCGTCCGTGCTCTTGGGCCGCCTCAACGACGTCGTCGGTGGGCCCGGTCGTCTCCCAACCGCAGGCACACGTCAGCTTCCAGTTCATCTCGTTCACTCCAGTTGTTGGAACGGTTCGGGCACGTACGTATCGAGGATCGCATGCCACTCAGGGTCCAGCGTCGACCGCACAATGTCATCGGTGGACGCCAGCCACGCAAGATGGCGGATGGCATGTTCGAGGACCTGACTGTGGGCGATCGACGCAGGGGCTTGCGTTGCCTCGGAACGAGCGAGATCGACACGGGACACGCTGGTACCTGCCATGTCGCCTCTCCCCGACACGACCACCACGAACGTCAACATCACCGAGTCTCGATCATGCCGCCACGACGTCGAATGGAGCAGCAGCACACCGTGAATGGCACCTGTGACAATGCGCCGCACTGTGTCGAGCGGGTGTTCGCTGCGGGCGGCCTCGATCAGCCACGGTGCCGGACCACACGGACCGGTCAGGACCAGGTCGGGACCTTCTCGGACCAGGGTGTACACCTCAGCAGTCACCGGAGCGTCGATGTCGAGCGGAATCACCACGGACCGAAGGCTATTCGCTGAGAACCCTCCGACGACCCGATGTCATCGACGTGGTGCACCGACAGCAGGTACTGAGCCATGTTCGCTCTCCTTCGCTCCCCGGGCCGTCACGTTGACGGCGAGCAACGACGTGGCATACTCGGCGGTCGAATATGCAGTACTCGTCCGCCATCATCATTATCCGATAGACGCACACCCACATCCCGGTGTGCGTCCGAGGCCCTCTGCATTCGCAGGGGGTTTTTTGATGGCCGGGAGCAGACCCGGTACGGACCAACCGGGAGCTCCGGAGGAAGCCATGACATCCGAACTCGAAATCTACGACACCACCCTGCGGGACGGATCCCAACAGGAGGGGATCTCGCTCACCGTCAACGACAAGCTGCGGGTCGCCAAGCTGTTGGACGATCTCGGTGTCGGCTACATCGAGGGTGGGTGGCCGGGGGCGCTTCCCAAGGACGACGAGTTCTTCCGTCGGGCGCGCAGCGAGCTCGACTTGAAGCACGCAACATTGACGGCATTCGGATCCACCCGGCGGCCCCGTCTCACGGTGGCCGAGGACCCGCAGCTGAAGGCGCTGCTCGACGCCGAAACCGAGATCATCTGCATCGTCGGCAAGGCGTGGGACTACCACGTTCGTGAGGCCCTGCGCACGGATCTCGACGAAGCGTTGCGAATGGTCGGCGAATCGGTCGAGTTCCTCAAAGCCCACGATCGGCGGGTCTTCTTCGACGCCGAGCACTTCTTCGACGGGTACCGCAGCGACCCCGACTTCGCACTCGCTGTGCTCCGCACGGCCACCGAGGCCGGGGCCGAGCGTCTCGTGCTCTGTGACACGAACGGCGGGATGTTGCCGCACGAGGTCACGCGAACCATCTTCGAAGTGAAAGGCGCCCTCGGGGATCCGGCGTTGGGAGTCCACTTCCACAACGACGCAGGATGTGCGGTGGCATCGTCCCTCGCCTCGGTCACGGCGGGCGTTCGTCAGGTGCAGGGATGTGTCAACGGCTATGGGGAGCGGACCGGCAACGCCGACCTGTGTTCCATCATCCCCGACCTCGCCATCAAGATGAACCTTCCCGTCGTGTCAGATGTCCAGTTGGGCATGCTGTCTCCGATCAGCCATCACATCGCCGAACTCGTCAACATCACCCTCGATCCGCATCGCCCGTTCGTCGGCAGTTCGGCTTTCACCCACAAGGCGGGGCTGCACACCTCCGCCCTCGCCCGCCAACCCGATGCCTACGAACACACCCGACCCGAGTTCGTCGGGAACCACACACGAATGGTGGTGAGCGAGCAGGCGGGGCGGGCATCGATTCATTCGAAGGCGGAAGAGTTGGGTCTCGACATGACCGACGAGTTGGCGGTGCGAGTGCTGGAGAGAGTGAAGGAACTCGAACACGAGGGATACCAGTTCGACGCCGCCGACGGGTCCTTCGAACTGCTCGTCCGGAAGATGACCGGCTGGTCCCAGGACTTCTACGAGTTGGAGTCGTTCCGCACCTTCATCGAGCGCCGAGCCGACGAGGCCGTGGTCGCCGAGGCCACCGTCAAACTGCTGGTCAACGGCCGGCGGGTGGTGACCACCGGAGAAGGCAACGGCCCCGTCCATGCCATCGATGAGGCGGTGCGTGCGGCACTCCGAACGGCCTATCCGGAGATCGACGAGCTACGGCTGACCGACTACCGGGTGCGGGTGCTCGACTCCTCGGATGGGACCGCGGCAAAGGTACGGGTGCTGTTGGAGACATCTAGTCATGACGACTCCTGGGGCACGATCGGCGTCCACGAGAACGTCATCGAAGCCTCGTGGGAGGCGCTGATGGACGGCCTGGTCGTCGGCCTCCTCCGCCAGCGCCCCTGACCCGCTTTTGGTACGCGTAGCGCTTCATTGATGAAGCGCTTACGACGCTAAAAAGCTAGGTGGGGAGGCCGAGGAGGGTGCGAGTCATCCAGGCGGTAGCGCCCCACAGGGTTTCGCCTTCGATCTCGTAGAACCACACTTTGCGACCGCTCCAGTCCTCCGAATGCCAGCCTGCCTCGTCTGCGAGATCGGCGATCCGGGGCAACAGGATCCGGTCCACCTCGCGGGGACTCGGCACGAGATCCGGCTCGGACGCGAGACGGCCGACCACCGGCACCACCATCAGCGAGAACGACACCGTGTCGACGGCGGGGAGAAAACCCAGCACTTCCACCGAGGCGGGGACGATCCCCACCTCCTCGTGTGCCTCCCGCAGCGCGGTGGACACGGGGCCGTCGTCCCCCGGGTCGGGTCGACCACCCGGAAAGGCGAGATGCCCGGCATGGGTCGGCATCGTGTCCGGCCGCTTGGTCAACACGAGACGGATGTCCCCGTTCGCATCGGTGTACAGAGGTGCAAGCACCGCGGCCATAGGGAGACCCGAAGACGGCGGCGGTTCGGAACGAAGAACCAGGCGATCCCACACCGAAGCGATCCTACGGCCGGATAGGCTGTCGGGATGATCCCGGAACGGATCACCACAGATCGTCTGATCCTCCGGCGTTTCAGCCGGCGCGATACCGACTCCGTCTTCTCGGCGGTCGAGAGTTCGCTGCCGCAACTGTCGGAGTACCTGCCGTGGGCCCATGCGGGCTACGCCAAAGAGGACGCGGCGGCCTACATCCGCGATTCGATCAGTTCGTGGAAGGAGGGTCGGGCCTTCGACTTCGCGATCAGGCTGCGCTCCCAACCCGCCCACCATCTGGGGAACATCTCGATCTGGCACGTGTCACGGCTGGGGCGCACCGGGGAAATCGGGTACTGGGTGCGAAGCGACCACGCCAGTCGCGGGATCGCCACCGAGGCGACCGCCGCCCTCCTCGACAACGGTTTCATGCACATGGGATTCCACAAGATCACGCTGCGCATCGCCGCGGGCAACCGCAGCAGCGAACGAGTCGCCGAGAAGTTGGGCTTCACCCGAGAGGGCGTCCTGCGTGAAGAACTCCGTATCAACGGAATGTGGATCGACCACACCCTCTACTCGATCCTCGAACACGAACACGAGTTGCG
>JBBDWN010000107.1:7454-16874 GCA_040902855.1 Acidimicrobiia bacterium
GTCAACCGCCTGCGGCGGTGATGAGCGTTCGGGTCGCCTCGCCGAAGAAGGTGGCGATCGGCGGGTAAAACCCGATGACGATCGTGGCCACTGCAGTCAATGCGATCGCGAGACCGAGGGAGCCGACGGGAGCGTCCTCTGCCTCGTTGGCGCCATCGGCGGGCGCATCGAACCACACGGTCTTGACGATCCTGGCGTAGTAGTAGAAGGCAATGACCGCGTTGATGGCGGCGATAACGGCCAGCCACACGCCGCCGGGTCCACCGGAGGTGATCGCCGACTGGAACATGATGAACTTGGCGAACCAACCGGCCAGTGGCGGAATGCCGGCGAGGCTGAAGAAGAACACCGCGACGAGCACGCCGAGCCGCGGGTCGAGTTTGCCGAGCCCCGCCCAACCTTCGATGTCGCCGGTTCCGGTGCGACGCGCTCCCTGGATGATCACGGCGAATGCGCCGAGGTTCATCACCGAGTAGATCACGAGGTAGACGACCGTCGCTTCGAGACCGACCGCCAGTTGCTCACCGCCTGAGACGGCAGCGGCGGCGAATGGGACGAGCATGAAGCCCGCCTGGGCGATAGAGGAGTACGCCAAAAGCCGGACGATGTTCTCCTGCCGGAGCGCGGCGAGGTTGCCCACGGTCATCGAAAGGGCGGCCAAGAGCCACAGCGCCGGACCCCAGATGTCCACCGCAGCCGGCAATGCGACGTAGACGATCACGAACAGGCCGACGAAGCCTGCGGCCTTCGACGACACCGACAGATACGCGGTGACGGGCGTGGGTGCCCCCTCGTAGGTGTCAGGCGCCCAGAAGTGAAACGGCACGGCCGAGACCTTGAACGCGAACCCGATGATGATGAACAGGATCGCCAACCCGAGAAGAGGCTCGAAGCCCGGCACCGAACCTCCGGCGATGAGGGCGACCGAGTCCGAGATCGTGACCAAGTCCACCGATCCGGTGATCCCGTACAGCATCGACATCCCCCACAACAGGATCGCGGTGGACAGGACCCCCAGGATGAAGAACTTGAGCGAAGCCTCGTTCGAACGCAGGTCCCCCTTGCGCCAGCCGGCCAGCATGAACAGAGGACCGGTCGTCACTTCCAGTCCGATGAAGAGGATGATGAGATCGCGAGCCGATGCCATCACCACCGATCCCAGGATCGAGGTCAGCAACAAGAAGTAGTACTCACCCTGGTAGTAGCGGTCGGATTCGATATACGACACCGACATCAACAGGGTCACGTATCCAGCTGCGAGGAACAGCCCCTTGAGGACCAGGGCGAACTCGTCGACCACGTAGGAACCGTCGAACATCGACCGTGTCCCGACGTCGTCGACCGCCATGATGATCAGCGGAATGGCGGCGAACGTGAGACCGAGCACCCCGACAGTGGCCGTCCAGTACTTGAGCGGACGGGGCAGCACGAGGTCGAGCGCCAGCACCCCGAGCATCGTCACGACGATGATGATCTCGGGCGCAAGCGCGAGGTAGTCGATCTCCCAGGACATCAGCTCCCCAACACGTCGGCGACGGCGGCGGTGGTTGCTGCACCCTCACCGAAGGCGGTGTTGACGAGGGACACGACTGCGTCAGTGGTGGCCCCGAACACGACGTTGGGGTAGAAGCCGATGACGACGATCAGAACCATCAGCGGCACCCACGCGGTGAGCTCGTAGCGGTCGGCATCGTGAAACTCGTGTCCGACCCACTCCTCCCCCGGCTCGCCGAGGTTCACCTTCTGGAGCATCCACAGCATGTAGCCGGCAGTGAGCACCGTGCCGATCGCGCCGAGGACCATCGCCGTGCGGAACAGCCCGAGGTACTCGGCCCGGAGCGACTCGAGCGGGTTGTAGGCCCCGAGGAGCGACATGAACTCTCCCCAGAATCCGGCGAGACCGGGCAGTCCGAGCGATGCGAAAGCGGTGAAAGCGAGGATCGCTCCCATCACGGGCATCAGCTTTTGGTTCCCGCCGAGGCGAGCCATCTCCCTGGTGTGATACCGGTGCGACATCGACCCGGCCAGGAAGAACAACAGCCCGGTGATGAGACCGTGGGCGACCATGCCGATGATCGCGGCGTTGATGCCCACATCGGTGAGAGTGGAGATCCCCAGCATCACGAACCCCATGTGACCCACCGACGAAAAGGCGATCAGCCGCTTCATGTCGGTCTGGGCGAGACAGGCGAGCGAGCCGTAGATGATCCCGATCACCGCGAGGACGGCGATGGCCGGCGCCCAGTTCTCGGCCTCCTGCGGGAGGATCGGAATCGAGATGCGGATGAAGGCGTAGGACCCGAGCTTCAGCAGGATGGCGGCTAGCAGCACCGAACCGACTGTCGGGGCGGCGGTGTGAGCGTCAGGCAGCCAGGTGTGGAACGGCCACATCGGCACCTTGACGGCGAACCCGAGGAACATTGCTCCGAACACGAGGAACGCGAACGTCCCACTGAAGGCTCCCGACGTCCCCAACTCGATGAGTTCCGGGATGTCGAACGTGCGAGGTCCGAAGTCGCCCGAACGGAAGTAGAGGGCGAGGAAGCCGAGCAGCATGAACGCCGAACCGAACAGGGTGAACAGGAAGAATTTGATCGAGGCGTAGAGACGTGTCTCGACCTCCTTGCTGAACCCGGGGATCTTCCGCTTCGACTTGTCACCCCAGATTCCGATCATGAAGTACATGGGAAGCAGCACGATCTCGAAGAAGATGAAGAACAGCACCAGGTCGAGGGCCAGGAACGTGCCGTTCATGCCGGTGGCGAGGATCAACATGAGCGACAGGAACCCGCGCGGGTTGTGCGGCTCTTCCCAGTGGTCCCACGAGTAGATGATCGCCAAGACCATCACGAATGTGGACAGCACGAGAAGGGGCAGGCTGATCCCGTCTACCCCGAGGTGGAAATTGGCGCCGATCGCCGAGATCCATGTCTCGTTCATCTCGAACTGGAACCGATCACCGGCCCCGTAGTCGAAGTTGACGACGAGCAGCAGCGACAAGGCGAACGTGACCACCGCCACGAACAATGACCACTGCTTGACGGCGGTTTCGTTGGTCTTGGGGATGGCCATGTTGACCAGTGCACCTACCAACGGCAGGAACACGATCAGGGTCAGGCCCCAGCCGCTTTCGAACAGTTCCATCGTCAGTCGCCTCTCTCTTCCACTCTCAGTTGAACACTGCGACGGCGAGCACCAACACGAGCGCTCCCACCACGAATCCCATTGCGTATTGCTGTACCCGGCCCGTCTGCAACCTGCGCAGCGCCAGTCCGGCGCTGTCGGCACCCGCCGACACCCCGTTGAAGAACATGTCGATCCCCCGCTGGTCCAGTCCGCCGTAGACGAACCGACCCAGCAGCCGCGTGCCGCCTCCGACACCGTTCACGATGCCGTCGAGCACGTAGGTGTTCACCCAGTCGACGGCCCGCGCCGCCGGTCCCTTGGTGAATCCCACCATCCCGAGGGCGAGATGATCCATGTAGTACTTCTGGCGGAGCAGCGGATAGAGGACGGGGATTTCGAAACGATCCCTGGCGAGTTGGGTTTCGGCGTCCTTCGCGTACAGCAGCCAGCCGATGACGATGCCGAGTCCACCTGCGGTCAGACCGTAGGCGGCCAAGGTCCAGTCGATAGCTTCGGGATGATGGTCGCCCATCGCCACGACTCTCGCACCCACCCAGGTCGTGAAGTTTCCGAATCCCCCGAACTCCACTCCGGGGATGTTCAGGAACCCGGCGATGACGGACGGGACCGCCAACGCCACCAGCGGAACGGTCATCAGGGCGGGTGACTCGTGGGGATGTCCGTGACCCTTGTAGCTGCCGAAGAAGGTGAGGGAAACCGCCCGCGTCATGTAAAAGGCCGTCACGAACGCGCCGGCGATGGCCACCCACATGAACGCCTGGTACCCCTCGTAGTCCAGGGTGGCAAGGATCTCGTCCTTGGAGAAGAAACCGGCGAGCGGGATGATCCCCGCCAGGGACAACGAACCGATCACGAAGGTCCAGAACGTCCGCGGCATCACCTTGCGCAAGCCACCCATGTCGCTCATGTTGTTCGAGTGGACCGCGTGGATCACTGATCCGGCGCCGAGGAACAGAAGCGCCTTGAAGAAGGCGTGGGTGAAGAGGTGGAAGAGCCCGGCGGTGTACCCGCCCGCCGCTACCGCCGTCATCATGTATCCGAGCTGAGACACGGTCGAATAGGCGAGCACCTTCTTGATGTCGTCGGCCACGAGTGCCAACAAGCCCATCGCGAAGAGCGTGATCACCCCGATCGGGACCATCCACTGCCTGGCTGCCTCGCCGCCGACCAGGTCCTGGTAGACCGGGAACGTGCGGGCCATCAGGTAGATGCCTGCGGTGACCATCGTGGCGGCGTGCATGAGGGCCGAGACCGGCGTCGGGCCGGCCATGGCGTCCGGGAGCCAGATGTGGAGGGGGAACTGGGCTGACTTGCCCATCGCCCCGAAGAAGAGCAGCAGGCCCCCGGCGAACGCCACCGCCTCGAGGGGCTCGGCGTGGTTGGCGGCCGCCTCGTTGATGGCGGCGAAAGAGAAGTCGCCGATGGCGAGACCAAGAAGAATGGCTCCGAGGATGAGCCCGACGTCGGCCACCTTGTTGGTGTAGAAGGCCTTCATCGCCGCCGACGAGTTCTCCTTCTGCTCCCAGTAATGGCCGATCAACAGATAGGAGGCGAGGCCCACCCCCTCCCAGCCGATGATGAGCTGGATCAGGTTGGGCGAGCCGACGAGGACCAGCATCGAGCCCGCGAACAGCGAGAGAGAAGCGAAGAACCAAGTCACCCTGACGTCGCCCTTCATGTACCCGACTGCGTAGATGAAGACGAGTAGGGAGACAACGGCGACGACGAAATACATCATGATCGAGAGGCCGTCGACCACCCATCCCAGTTCGAAGACGAGCGCCCTCCCGTCGAACATACCGATGGAGGCAATCTCGAAGTTCTCTTCTCGGAAGATGCCGTGGCTCATGTTCTGGACGAACAGCACCGAAGCCCACACCATGTTGAGGGCCATGGCCCCGATGGCGAACTCGGCGCCCAGATACTTCAGACGCTTGCCGAAGAAGATGATGAGGAG
The DNA here is from genome assembly GCA_040902855.1 of Acidimicrobiia bacterium. Lineage (GTDB taxonomy): Bacteria > Actinomycetota > Acidimicrobiia > Spongiisociales > ZC4RG35 > DATHWB01. The sequence continues at coordinate 12,559 of JBBDWN010000107.1, forward strand.
GAACGCGGCGAACGGGGCGACGAGCATGATTCCCGCCCACTGCGCGAAGAAACCGCCCGACACCAGGTCGGGAGCACCGGCTTCGACAGCGAGTACGAGGTTTGTCATCAGAATTTCATGAGGTTGAAGTCGTCCACATTTGCGCTCTGCCGGTTCCGGAAGATCATCAGGATGATTGCCAGGCCGATGCCCACCTCGGCGGCAGCCACGGTGATCACGAAGATGGAAAAGACCTGACCCACCGCCTGGCTGGAACGGATGACCGCCTCGAAAGCGATGAGGTTGATGTTCACAGCATTGAGCATCAGTTCGACGGCGAGGAGCACCATCACCGCATTCCTGCGGACGAGGAGGCCGTACACGCCGAGCGAGAAGAGTGCCGCTGCGATGACGAGGAACTGCGTGACGATCACACCGACCCCCGCTCTTCTTCCTCGAGCGGCGTGAGATCACGACGGGCGATGGTGATCCCCCCAACGAGGGCCGCCAGCAGGATGAAACCGACGATCTCGAAAGGCAGCACGAACCGGCCCAGGAGAGCTTCGCCGAGGATGCGGGTGTCGGTGCCCTCGCCCACCTGGGCGATCTCGGTCGATCCGAACGCCGTCAGCATCGTGTAGCTGAGGACGGCGAACAGGATCAACGAGAGGACCGCCGCCATCGGACGCGCCTTGGGGTTGTCGAGCCCGGTGTCACGCACCATCGGCGCCCGAGTGATCATCGTGCCGAACAGGAACAGGACAATCACCGCACCGATGTACACCAGGACCAGGGTCCACGCCACGAACTCGGCGGACAGCATGAGAAACAGACCGGCGGTTCCACCCAGCGTGGCGACGAGATAGAGGGCAGCGCGCACGACGTTCTGAGTCGTCACCACCCGGAATCCGGAGACGAGGACCGCGCCACCGATCGCCAGATAGACCCAGTTCACAGGCTCGGAGATCCACGACTGGAACGTCATCAGGACTCCAGCGCCGGCGGCTCGGGGACCGTCTCCAGCCAGTCCTGGAGCTTGTCCATGTCGTGCATCATCTTGCCCATCGCCGTCTCGGAGTATTCGTAGTCGGGACTCCAGAAGAGCGCATCGAAGGGGCACACCTCGACACAGATACCGCAGTACATGCAGAGGGCGTAATCGATGTCGAAACGATCGAGTTCCGCCCGCACCTTGATGCGACCACCCGGTTTGTCCGGCTGCTTCTCTTCCTTATGACCCTCGATGTAGATGCACCAGTCAGGGCAGTTGCGGGCGCACAGCATGCACACGGTGCACGCCTCCTGATCGAGCGCGATGACGCCCCGCGCCCGGGCAACCGGCTCTTCCTTGACGAGCGGGTAGTTGATCGTCTTCAGGTGCTTCTTCGGGTTGAAGATCGTCTGGATCATCACCACGAAGGTCACCTTCAGGCCCTTGAGCAGACCACTGCCGGGGATGGTCGGGAAAACGGCCATCAGATCGCCACCTTGAGGGCGCCGGTCACGACGATGTTGACGAGCGAGATCGGAATGAGCCACTTCCAGGCGATGGTCTGCAGTTGGTCCTCACGGAAGCGGGGGAACGTCCAGCGGAACCAGATCATGACGAACACGAGGACGAAAATCTTGCCGCTGAGGATGAGAGGTCCGGCGAATTGCAGTGTCTCCTGAGACAGCCCGGGCGCCCAATAGCCGCCGAGGAAGAGCGTCGCAGCCAGTGCGGCCATCGTGAACATGTTGGCGAACTCGGCCAGGAAGAAGAACAGGAACCGGAACCCCGAGTACTCGGTGAGATACCCCATGACGAGCTCGGATTCGGCGATCGGCATGTCGAACGGGATCCGGCTGAGTTCTGCAAGGGCAGCGATCATGAAGATCACGAAGCCGACGAGCTGGGGGATGACAAACGGGAAGCCGTACCCCCAGCCCAACTCCGAGAACCAACCGGCCTGGGACTCGACGATGCCTTCGAGGCTCATGGTGCCTGCCATCACCACGACGCCGACGGTGGCGAGCACGAGCGGCAGTTCGTAGGCGATGAGCTGACCGGCGGCGCGCAAACCGCCCATGAGCGAGTACTTGTTGGCCGACGACCAGCCCGCAACCAGGATCCCGATGGTCGACAGCGACGAGATCGCCAGGGCGTAGAAGATCCCGACGTCGAGATTGCGGATCGAGAGCCCCGGACCGAAAGGAATCACGACGAACAACGCAACGGTACCGATGAACACGAGCACGGGTGCGAGCTTGAAGACGGGGGCGTCGGCCTCTTCCGGCACGAGGTCTTCCTTCTGGAAGAACTTGACGCCGTCGGCGATGAGCTGGGCCCATCCCCACCGTCCGCCGGCGAAGTACGGACCGACCCGGTTCTGCATCTTCGCCGACAACTTCATCTCGGCGAAGCCGATCAGCATCCCGGCGACGGGGATGAGGGTGGCCACGAACAGGATCTTGGCGGCCAGCAGCAACCAGAAGTTGTCGACGAGCCAACTCATCGGTCCACGTCTCCCAGCACGAAGTCGAGCGAACCCATGATGGCGATGATGTCAGGGATGATCGTGCCTTCCAGTGCCCAAGGCAGGATCGAGATGTTGGAGAACGAAGCGGAGCGGATCTTGAGGCGATACGGCCCCTGGCCGCCATCGGAAACGAGGTAATACCCCATCTCGCCCTTCGGGTTCTCGGCCCGAACGTACGTCTCGCCGGCAGGGACCTTGATGATCTTCGGGACCTTCGCCTGCAACGGTCCGGACGGGATACCGTCGATCGCCTGGCGGATGATCGCGGCCGACTGCCGAATCTCCTCGAGACGGACCCACCAGCGGTCCCAGCAGTCGCCGTTTCGGCCAACCGGGATCGTGAAGTCGAAGCGGTCGTACGGGAGATAGTCCTCGACCTTGCGCAGGTCGAAACGCACGCCGGAAGCTCGAAGATTGGGGCCGGACACACCGTAGGCGGCAAGGATGTCCGCCGGCAGGACACCGATTCCCTTGGTACGGGCGAGGAGGATCTCGTTGCCGGCGACGAGATCCTCGATCTGGTCACAGGCCTCGTCGATGAAGTCCATCGCGGTGCGCGTCTCGTCCAGAAAGCCCTTCGGAAGATCCTGGATCTGCTTGCGCATCGTCGATCCGGATCCGGCCGCCGGCTTGACGCCGCCGATGCGGTTGAAGTTCGGATGGAAGCGCCCGCCGGTCACGCTCTCGAGCAGGTCGAGGACGCGCTCGCGCTCGCGCAGGGCAAAAAACAGGGGCGTGGCCGCTCCCAGCTCCAACGGGTAGGAAGCCATGAACACCATGTGCGACGAGATGCGAGCCATCTCGGTGAGGATCAGCCGGATGTACTGGGCCCGCTCGGGAACCTCGATCTCCATGAGCTTCTCGGCAGCCACGATGAACGGGATCTCGTTGGCATACCCTGACACCCAGTCGATGCGGTTGATGAGCGCCGTGATCTGGGGATAGTTGCGCACTTCGGCGAGCTTCTCGTACCCGCGGTGCATGTAGCCGATCACCGGCTTGACGTCGTAGGCACGCTCGCCGTCGATCTTCGCCACCAGCCGGAGCACTCCGTGGGTGGATGGATGCTGCGGGCCGATGTTGAGGGTCATGTCCTCGGTTTCGAGCTCGACAGAGACCGAGGCCTCGGAGAGGTGACGGACGAGATCCTGATCGGTGATCGTCATCGCCTCATGCCTCCGGATTCTCGGTGGAGGGCCCATCGGCAACATCGGTCTCACCGGCATCATCGCCGCCGTTGTCCGCATCCGGCATGGCTTCCACGTCGACCTTGCCCGGCCACGGCTTCACCTCGCGACTGAGCAGCGGATAGGTCTTGCGGAGCGGATGGCCGACGAAATAGGTCGGGAGGTAGATCGGCTCCAGCCCGGGGTGGCCGTCGAAGACGATGCCGAACATGTCATGCGACTCGCGTTCGTGCCAGTCGGCGCCGGGAAAGGCGGGAACGAGACTCTCGATCCGGGGGCTCTCGGCGTCGATGTCGGCAGAGAGGGTCACTCGACGGCCCTCGCTGAGGTCGCTGAGGGTGCAGAGGATCTCGTAGCGATCCGTCGTCTCGTCGCTGAGCGGGTCACCGACCGCCACCTCGTTCGACCAGTGGGTGGCACTCAGCCACGAGAAGAAGACGAGCCCGAACTGGTCGCGAACTGCCTGCACCGAGTCTCTCCAGCGGTCGGCCGACACCTTGACCTTCGCGGTGCCGAAGGCGACCTCCGCAGTACCTCCTACGGCCTCGGCGACCTCGGCCGCGAAGGCTTCCAGCGGACCCTCTTCGACGGTCGCCTCCTCGGTGGTCGCGTCCTCGGCAGTCGCCTCCTC
>JBBDWN010000107.1:16974-20058 GCA_040902855.1 Acidimicrobiia bacterium
GTGGTCGCGTCCTCGGCAGTCGCCTCCTCGGTGGTGTCAGACGGGCTCATGGTCACGCTGATTCCACTTTTCCTTGATGTCCTCGCCCTGGATCTTCTTCTGCAGGAGCAGGATGCCGTCCAAGAGGGCCTCCGGTCGGGGCGGGCAACCAGGGACGTACACGTCGACGGGAATCAACTGGTCGACGCCCTTCGTCACCGAATACGAGTCCCAGTACGGCCCCCCGCAGTTGGCGCACGAGCCCATCGAGATCACGTACTTCGGCTCCGGCATCTGGTCGTAGAGCCGCTTGACGGCGGGCGCCATCTTGTCGGTGACAGTGCCGGCCACGACCATCAGGTCGGCCTGGCGGGGTGACGCCGGAAGCGGGATGATCCCGAACCGCATCGAGTCGTAGCGGGGCCCGGAGGCAGCCATCATTTCGATCGCGCAGCAGGCGAGGCCGAACTGGAACAGCCACAGCGAGTACTTGCGGGACCAGTTGAGGAGCCACGAGACGGGTTTCGGTACGCCGAACTGCTGGACTACTCCCACCGCAGGACCCCCTTCTTGATGGCGTAGACGAGTCCTTCGACGAGAGTCAGCATGAACAGGACGATGGCCACGAGACCGAAAAGCCCGAGATCCTCGGCCATGATCGCCCACGGGAACACGAAGACGGCCTCCACGTCGAAGACCACGAACAGCAGGCCGAAGACGTAGTACCGGACGTAGGTCTGGCTCCATCCCGAGCCGACGGGGTCTACCCCGCACTCGTAGGTGGTGCGCTTGGCCTTCGTCGAGTTGGAGGGGCGGATGATCGAGGCGACGCCGAGAATGGCCAATACGAGGAGCACACCGAGGACTGCAAAGGCCCCGACCGTGATGTAGTCCTGGAAATACTGGCTCATGAAACCCCGTAGACCTCTCCGTGACCCGCGGCGAGTATAGGAACCGGGGTTGGCCGCCCAAATCCATCAGGACCGCATCTTGCGGGCGTTCTGTAGCCTTGAATCATGAGTGTCGTCGTGGGTGGCACCGACCCGGACACAGCCGTCAGCCGCAGCCCCCGACGCCGAGCCACGGCGTTGCTGCTGACGCTCGCGGCGGGAGTGGTGATTGCAGTCGTCGTGCTTCCCCCGTTCCCAACCGCCGACCAGATCGTTTCCACTGCGGGATTCGACGAGGCGACCGTCCTCGACAGCGGACGATGGATCCCCGTCGGCACCAGTCCTCACTCCCCGTTCGATGCCAGGCGACTAGGTGATCGTTTCGTGTGGATCATCGACGGCGGCATCGCGGCAATCGACTCCGCTGGTGTGACGACGACCGTGTCGTTCGCAGAGGGCGAAGAGGTGGCCCGACTCACATCTGACGGGGCGACGGGAGTCGCTCACGGTCTCAGCGATGGACGACCGGCCCTGTGGACGAGTTCAGACGCGACGACCTGGGACAAGCGGTTGCTCCCGTGGTCGGGATCGGTGCAGGCGGTCGCCATCCGCCCCGACGGACTGGTCGTCCTGGGCACCGACTCGACCCGCGCACGGGAGATCGTCGCGCATCAACTCAGCCAGGGGTGGGCGGTACGCGCCGCCGATCTGCCTGACACCGGACTGTGGTCGACTGGAACAGGCGTGGTTGGGCGGGGAACCCTCTCCGACGGCTCTGTCGGCTATCTCTACAGCACCGACGGGATGTCCTGGGAAGACATAGGACCCCACCTGTCGCTCCACGACGGCGAAGTGGCGACACTCAACTACACCGAGAGAAGTCCCCTCCTCGTGCTGGCGGATGACGGCACCGTGATTCGGCCTCCCGAAGTGCCGGCTGTCTCGCTGTGGAGAATCGGAGACCGCTTCTGGCTGCAGACGCCGACCTCGGTCTGGTGGTCGAACGATGGCAACCGCTGGAGTCCCCTCCCGCTCGATCGGGCGCACGGCATTCAGGAGGGAGCGCCGATCCTCCTCCCCTTCTCGGACCGCGCTCTCCTGACCGTCGGCGGGAGTCGCGGTTCACTTCGCAACGTCTATACGTGGATACTGGGGGCGTGAGCACGTTCCCATGCTGATTCCGTCGACCTCGGGTCGCGGGCTGGTCAACCTCGTCGCCGATCTCGAAAGAAGGCTCACGGGATCGTGCATGGCAGATCCGCTCGACGCCGACCTGGCCGAACTCGTCCCGGACGGCGATAGCGTGTGTCTCGTGCTGTTCGACGGGCTCGGGGCCTCCCAGGCGGTGGGTGTCGAGGAGTTCGCCGGGTCACTGAAGGCCGTGCTCCACGCCCCCTTCCCGACGACGACCACGGTCAGTCTCGCTTCGGTGGCGAGCGGGCGAACAGCGCGGGGACACGGGGTGCTCGGCCACCTCATGTGGCTCCCGGTCGAAGGCGTCGTCGCCAACGTCCTCAAGTTCGTGACCCCGGCCGGACAGCCCGTCCGGACCAACTACGAGGCCTTTCTCCCCGGCCACACGCTCTGGGAGCGATTGCGGGCGGCGGGAATCGAGCCGATCACCGTGCAGCCCGGGGGGTTCGCCGGATCACCGCTGTCGACCGCCCTCTACCGCGGCTGTCGATTCGAGGCCGTCTGGTCGAAGTCGGAGTGGATCGACGCCACGGCCCAACTGGCGTCCGAACCGGGACGATTCGTGTTCTCCTACTGGCCCGACGTCGACGTCGCAGCCCATGTCAGCGGCCGATCGAGTGCGGCATACCGTCACGCGGTGACAGGCGCGGCGCGGTTGTGGCAACGACTTCGCGAACGGGTTGCGGGACCGCTGGTGGGAACCGCCGACCACGGCCACCTCGACTACCGGGAGTCGGGCAAACTCATCCTGCGCGACCAGTCCATGGACTCGCTCACCTGGTTCGGCGACTCGCGGGCGCTGATGGCACGAGGTGACGCCGGGAAAGCAGCCGACTTGCTCGCCGCGACCGGGGCGCGGACCTTCACCCCCGAGGAGTTCGAAGACTGGTTCGGCTCCGATGACGATCCTCACCCGGAACTGAGCAAGCGCATGCCCGATTTGGTGGCGCTGGCGGCGGACGAGACTCTGCTGTTGCCGCCCGGCTTCGACAAGCGACTGGTGGGATATCACGGTGGGCTG
>JBBDWN010000108.1:0-19441 GCA_040902855.1 Acidimicrobiia bacterium
CCTCGTCAGGGAGTAGTCAAACCCCCGGTCTGGGCACGAGTCGGCTCGGCACAGCAGAACCACGACTCCGTCAATCCGGGACGCCCGAGGGTGATCGAGGCGGGTGGAGAAACCGAGCGACGATCTTCTCCGTCGGCCTCCACCGCATCACCCCACATCTGCAGCAGGGTCTCTACGGGGCTGGCGCCGTCATCAACAGCGGACTCCGCCCGCTCCGCCAGGACACGCTGGAGTTCATCGGTCCGCGGATCGGTAGAAGCCCATCGGTACGACAACGCCTCCTCGTCGTACGGTCCGATCACGGACGACACCTCGTCGAGTTCGAGCATCAACGAGTGACGCGGGATGAGAAGCCGGATGGAGAGCTGCACCGGGTCCGTCGAGCCGAGCAAGTCGTGAGCCGCGAGAAACTCGAAGATGCCGACCACATCGGACGGAACCGTCCACGGGACGAATGGCATCCACGAAGGGTGAACGTCGATGCCGGCGGAGCGCGCCCGTTCGACGACCCATGCCATGTCCTCGGCGGTGTGGCCCTTGTCGAGGAGGGCAAGCGTTCGATCATCAGTCGTCTCGAAGGCCGAGACGACAAAGAGGGTTCCGGCCGCGGCAAGTCGGTCGAGGAGGGTCTCGTGACGGCGCAGATGCTCGACCTTGATCGTGAGGTCGTGGGTGACGTCCGGGTGCCTCCGATGGACCTCCTCGAGCAAGTCCATGGCGTGACGGGGACCATTCAGGAAGTCGGGGTCACCCCACGTCAGATGGCGTGCACCCATCGCGACCTGGGCATCGACGTCAGCGAGTACCGACTCCCGGCTGACAATCCGATATCGGCCGTCGTACACGGCGGGGATCGGACAATGTCGACAGCGGTGCCGACAGCCGTGGGAGGCTTCGACATAGCCCGCAACCCGCTCCTCTCCGGCGATCCTGAGCCTCCCATATCTACTGAGATCGGGCAACGACTCGCGCTGCGGAGTCGCAAACGCCTGCTGTGTGACCGAAATGCGGGTGCCGACCGGCGGCATGCCGTCTGCAACCCACGCGGTCAGGTCGGGTTCGTACTCGCCAACGAACCGAGCGGCAACCTCATCTGTCGCACCCTCGCCCGCATACAACCCGTAGAGAGCGATCGGCACCTCGGAATCGACTTCGCGCACCGACCGCACCACGTCCTGCGCCAGTCTGGCGGCGGTATGCATCGGGACCGAGATCGCAATGGCGTCCTGGCCGGCGATATCCGCCGAACCGATCGAATCGATCGCCACGTCGAGCGTCGCGACATCGTGACCGGCAGCGGTCAGAGCGGCCGCGGGCGACGCCAGCCCAAGCGGTTGGTGGCCGAGTTCGTAGGTTGAGATCAGCAGGACGCGCACGGCATCGACTCTACGTACCGCGCTGGGTTTACCGTCCACCCGATGCAACGTCGCTACGAAACCATCGAGGGAACCGCGATCACCGTCGACGACTACGGCGGTACCGGACGCCCGATCGTGCTCGTCCACGGCTTGGGAGGCGCGTCGAGCAACTGGAGCTTGGTCGGACCACAACTCGCCGAGATCGGCTCCACAGTCGCCTTCGACCTTCCAGGACACGGTCGAGCCGGGCCGGTCCCCCGTCACGACCTCGAGTCCCACGTTCGCACCACCATCGCCGTCATCGAACGGCAGGGCGTCGAGTCGGTCACGCTCGTGGGATGCTCCATGGGCGGCCTGGTCGCCGAGATCGTCGCTGCCCAGCGTCCCGACCTGGTCGATGCACTGATCCTGCTCGCGCCCGCCACTCCCCCACCAACCCTCGTCATGCCCAAGAATCCGAAGGTGGCCGCACGGCTGGCCGTGCAGTCGATCCCCGGGATCGGGCCGCTGGCGACGGCTGCCCTCACCTCACGTCTCACGCCCAAACGTCAGGTTGAAATGACACTCGGAATCGTCATGCAGCATCCCGAACTCCTCCCGACCGACGCGTTCGAACGCTCTGTGGAACTCGCCCGCCTCCGCCGGACGATGCCGTGGGCAGGGCGGGCCTTCTCCGAGTCGGTCGCATCCGTTCTCCGGCTGCTCATCCGGCGTCCGACCTATCTGGCGATCCTCGAACAGATCGAAGCGCCCACGACACTCATCTTCGGATCCGAGGATCAGGTGGTCGTCCCGGTGGGGCTGCGCTGGCTGGCGGAGCGACAGTCTGCGTGGAGGTCGATCGAGTTGGCCGACGCCGGCCACACCCCGATGCTCGAGCGGCCCGACATCGTCGTGCGGGAGATCGAACGCCTGATCAACCGTTGCGCCCCGGCGCTTGGATGAACGTGCCCGAACTCCCCGGAGGAAGGGGAACTCCCGGGAGTTCGGGCAAAGTTCCCCGTCGGCGGAAGCCACGGCGATGTAAGGACTCCTCCGTGGGCACAGTTCGAGCTTTGGGTAGGCTCGTCCCATGGACCGCAAGCCCCAGCTCACCTACATCGACGGCTTCGTTCACCAACTCCACGATTCCGATCCGACCGAGACCCAGGAATGGATCGACTCGCTGGATGCGGTGGTCGACCATCAGGGGGAAGTGCGGGGGCGCTTTCTCATGGCGAAGCTGTCCGAGCGCGCCCATCAGCGAGCGCTGGGCGTGCCCGGGTCGATTTCAACCCCCTACATCAACACCATCCCGGTCGAGGAAGAGCCCGCCTACCCGGGTGACGAGTGGCTCGAAAAGCGCATACGCAGGTTCATCCGGTGGAACGCCGCAGTCATGGTCATCAAGGCGAACAACGAGGCGAAGGGCATTGGGGGTCACCTGTCCACGTTCGCGTCCTCTGCCCTGCTGTACGAGGTCGGTTTCAACCACTTCTTCCGAGGAAAGGCAGACGGCTCCCCGGGCGACGCCATCTACATCCAAGGGCATGCCGCGCCCGGCATCTATGCCAGGGCGTTCCTCGAAGGTCGACTCGACGAGGCGCAACTCGACAACTTCCGAACGGAGATCGGCAACGGGGGGCTCTCGTCGTATCCCCATCCGCGGCTCATGCCCGAGTTCTGGGAGTACCCGACGGTTTCGATGGGGCTCGGACCGATCAATTCGATCTACCAGGCACGATTCAACAAGTACCTGCACAACCGGGGACTCGACGACACCTCGGGTTCCAGAGTGTGGTGTTTCATCGGAGACGGCGAAGTCGACGAGCCCGAGAGCCTCGGAAGTATTTCGCTCGGAGCACGCGAAGGACTCGACAACCTGACCTGGGTCATCAACTGCAACCTGCAGAGGCTCGACGGACCGGTGCGAGGGAACGGCAAGATCATCCAGGAATTGGAAGCCATTTTCCGCGGAGCCGGATGGAACGTGATCAAGGTGATCTGGGGAGGGAACTGGGATCCGCTCCTCGACGCCGATCACGACGGAGCTCTCGTGGAAGTGATGAACGGCACCGTCGACGGCGAATACCAGCGCTACAAGGCCGAGAACGGCGCCTACGTGCGAGAGCACTTCTTCGGCAAGGATCCGAGGGCACGCGCACTCGTCGAACATCTCACCGACGACGAGGTCTGGGACCTGCGCCGAGGCGGTCACGACGCCCGCAAGGTCTTCGCTGCGTATCAGGCAGCCACGTCACTCGAGGGTGCGCCAACCGTGATCCTGACCAAGACGATCAAAGGATGGACTCTGGGGCCAGACGTCGAAGGTCGCAACGCCACCCATCAGATCAAGGAACTGACCAACAAGCAGCTCATGGGGTTGCGGGCCCGGCTCCACCTCGAAGACGAAATTCCCGAGGAGTCCCTCCAAGGTGACAACGACCCGCCGTACTTCCGGCCGGAACCAGGCACACCGGAACATGAGTACCTGACGGGTCGACGGGCTGCCCTCAACGGCCCGCTTCCCTCCCGAAGCACTGCGGTCCGGGTACCACTCGATCTCCCGAAGCCCGAGGTCTTCACCGAGGCCTACCAAGGCTCCGGGAAAGTCGAAGCATCGACGACGACCGCATTCACCCGGATGTTGCGGAACATGGCGCGCGCCGAGAACTTCGGCCCGAAAGTGGTCCCGATCGTCCCGGACGAGGCACGGACATTCGGCATGGACTCGCTCTTCCGGGAGCTGAAGATCTACGCCTCGCAGGGTCAGCTCTACGAGTCGGTCGACGCCGCCATGCTCCTGGCGTACATCGAGGGCAAAGACGGCCAGATCCTCGAAGAAGGAATCACGGAAGCAGGATCAACCGCGTCGTGGCTGGCGGCGGCCACGTCGTACGCCACTCGCGGCGTTCCCCTGGTTCCCTTCTACATCTACTACTCGATGTTCGGCTGGCAGCGCGTCGGAGACCTCCTGTGGGCGGCCGCCGATGCCCGGGCTCGCGGATTCCTGATCGGCGCGACTGCCGGTCGCACCACGTTGCAGGGCGAAGGGCTACAACATCAGGACGGTCATTCGCTGATCCTCTCGTCGGTCGTACCGGTGTGTCGGGCATACGACCCGGCATTCGCCTACGAGATGGGAACCATCATCGAAGACGGAATCCAGCGGATGTACGGCGAGGGCGAGGACATCTACTACTACCTCACCGCCTACAACGAAAACTACGTCCAACCCCCGAAACCGGTCGACGCGCATCAAGGCATCCTCGATGGGATCTACCGGTGGGCGCCGGCCCCCGACGGACACCGGACCGATGCGGCGATCCTGTTCTCCGGTACGGCCAACTTGGCAGCACGGGAAGCGCAGTCCGTCCTCGCAGACGACTTCGGGATCGGTGTGGAACTGTGGTCGGTGACCTCATACAAGAACCTGAGGGAAGAAGCGATGGCGGTCGAGCGGTGGAACCTGCTCAACCCCACAGAAGAACCCCGCCAGCCGATGGTGACCTCCACCCTTTCCGGGATCGACGGGCCCAAGATCGCCGTCACCGACTTCATGCGGATGGTGCCTGACCAGATCGGCCGCTGGGTGCCGGGCGACTTCGTCGTCCTCGGAACCGACGGCTTCGGGCGCTCCGACACCCGCCGGGCTCTGCGCCGGTTCTTCGAGACTGACGCCGCCCATGTGGCCTACGCGGTCCTGTCGGCGCTGGTCCGTCAGGGCGCAGTCGATGGAGAGGTCATACGGGCGGCCGCCGACCGTTTCGGCATCGACGCCTCGTCGAGCCCGCCATGGACCCGCTGACCGCCTGATCGAGCGACTGGACCCCGGGACCCTGATCACTCCCGGACTCGCGTCACTCCCGAACTCATGCGCGAAAACCACCGTATAGGTGGTGACAAACCCTGGGTACGCGACCAGTCGAGGCGGTTATGGGCGTTTGAACAGCTTCCTTACCCACGAGATCAGGGACTCGAGGAACAGGGCGAACCCGTTGACGTCGGCCGCCTTCACCTCGGCGGCGGCCTCGGGGGTTTCGGCGGCCAGCTTGCCTTCCACACAACTGACGAAGTCGTCGATCAGGCGGTTCGACATCTCGCTGATGAGCCCGGTCCGACCGAACTGGGCGGCGGCGCCGGACAACGTCACATCGGCGTCGATCTGCACCTTCGTCCCTGTACCCGCCTCTTCGAGGCGATACTGGACTTTGACCTGGCCGCGGCTGCCTCCGCGCCGGTCTGCTCCCTTGCCGTCGATCGTGCCGGACCGGGTCGCCTCGTCAGGGCTGACCGTGGCCTCGCCTTCGAAGTTGGCGGACATGGGCCCGAGCTTCACAGACACCTTCCCGGCGTAACTGCCGTCTCCCCGGTCCTCGGTCAGTTCGGCGCCGGGAAGGCACTCGGCGACAGAAGGCACGTCTTGGAAGAATGCCCATACCGTGCTCACGCGGCTCGATACGGTGAATTCGTTCTCGATCTTCATCTCGGCTCTCCGTCGATTCGGGGCATCGAGAGTAGACCGACGATCAAACGACACGCAGAGCGTCAGGGCCTTTCCGAGCGCGGAGCGATCCCCCCCTCTTGCCTCGGATCACCGCGAGCACCTCGGCCATGACCGACCACGCGATCTCGGTCGGCCCCTCCGCCCCGATGTCCAGTCCGGCCGGGCCGTGGATCTTTGCCAGGTCGTGGCTGGTGACCTCCACGTTTCGGGCGGCCAGATCGTCGAGCATGCGCTGCAGCCGCTCTCCCGGACCGAGCGCTCCGATGTAGACCACCTCAGTGTCCAGGACGGATGCCAGCGCATCCAGGTCCCGCAGGTAGTTGTGCGACATGAGAACCACGGCTGTCTTCGAATCAGGCCGAACGGCACGCGCCAGATCGCGGGGTTCTGCATGAATCAGGTCGTGAGCTTCCGGAAAGCGCTCGGCGGTCAGGAACTGTCGGCGATCATCGACCACCACCGTTCGGAATCCAAGCATCGCACCCTGGGCGACGAGGGGGGCGGCGTCGTGTCCTGCCCCGAAGATCACGAGGCGAGGCGGAGCTCCAACGACTTCGAACAGATGGGTGACGCCCTCGATCTCCTGCACTCGGTGCCTACCCGCCTCGAGGGCGGACTTCGCCGCCACTGCGATGGGATCGGTCGAGGCATCCCGCGCGGTCACGATCCGTCGAGCGGCCACGTCGGCGACAGGATGCACCAGACAGAAGGCCTCGCTTCTCGTACCACTGATCATCGCAACCAACTGTTCGGCCGAATCGGCAGGTTCGACGAGAAGATCAGTCGCACCGTTGCATCCGACCCCCCACCCCCAGATCGCTTCGTCGTCTGCGGTCAGGTCGAACTCGACCTGCTCGGATTGTCCCGAGGAGATCACCCTGGCCGCCACGTCCCGAAGATCGGCGTCGAGGCAGCCTCCCGAGACGGTCCCGACCGACGTGCCGTCCGCCGCGACGAGCTGGCGAGCCGCCAGTCCCCGATATGTCGAACCGCGCACTCCCACGACGGTGGCCAGTGCGAATGCGATGTCGGACTCGGTCCACGACCGCACAGCCTCGAGAACGGGATCGTTCATCGCCCGAACCCTACTTCCGGGGCGATCAATGCTCCGTGTCGCCGTCCAGGAGATCGAGGGCGTGGGGAATCACCGGGAGGAGAGCCGAGAGATTCTCCGTCGCACCTTTCGGCGATCCCGGCAGATTGACGAAGAGGGTACGGCCGGCAGCGCCAACCACGCCACGGGACAGTGCAGCCATGGGCGTCGATTCGATGCCCTTGACCAGCATCAGCGTAGCCAGGCCGGGTGCCTGCCTTTCGATCACCTGCAGAGTTGCCTCCGGCGTGACATCACGAGGGCCGAAGCCGGTCCCACCGGTGGTGACCACCAGGCTGACGTCGTCGATGAGACCGCGAAGAGTCATGGCGATCATCCCGGCCTCGTCCGCCACGACCCTGCGGTGGACAACATCGAAATGCTCGTCCGCCAGCATCCGCGCCAGCGCCTCGCCTGAGGCGTCTTCCCTCGTACCTGCGCTCACACCGTCGCTGATCGTGACGACCGCCACCCTGCGCATCAGGGTCGGAACGTCCACAGCGCGGTCCAAAGCACCGTCAGCTTGCCGAAGCCCCAGGCCGTCCCGATGACAGTGCTCCGGCGATCGTCGGCATTGGTCTGCGTCACGAAATCCCCTATTGCCAGGCGAACGCCAGCATATCCGGAGATCGCTTCGCTCCCTGTAGCATCTGAAACATGGCGGCCTTGGACCCGCACGAATCGTTTGTCGAGCGCTTGATTCGCGAGGCGATCGAGCGCGGCCAGTTCGACGGCCTCCCGGGGAAAGGCAAGCCGATTCCGGGCGCGGGCACATTTGACAGCGAAGGTTGGTGGATCCGGCGATGGGTCGAACGAAACCGCCGCGCAGACGAAAGGCCGACCGACCGGCAACCGGACTGAAGGGCCGTCACCGAACCGCCGAGTCGTGGATCTTGGCGTGGTCGAGGCGAGGCAAGACCATCTCGGCGAATCGCTCGGCCTCCGCAGTGTGCGTGTAGCCGCTCAGGATGAATGCCGACACGCCTGCCTCGGTGTACGCCTCGATCTTCTCGACGACCTGATCAGGGTTGCCCACGATCGCCGCACCCGCACCGGAGCGCGCTTTGCCGATACCGGTCCAAAGATTCGGTTCGGCGTACCCAGACTCGTCGGCGCTCTCACGAAGTGCAGCCTGACGTTGCACACCGACCGATGCCGCATCCAGGCTCTTCCCTCTGATCGCCGCACCGATCTCTGGATCGAGCTTGGAGATCAGCGCGTCAGCGGCAGCCTTCGCCTCCGCCTCGGTCTCCCTCACGATCACATGGCTCCGGAGTCCGATGAGGAGGTCCCGGCCGTGGGTGGCTGCCCGGTCGCGCATCTCTTGCGCGGTCTGGCCGACGGCGGCGACGGTATCCGGCCAGGTGAGGAACACGTCGGCCTCCTTCGACGCCACTTCCTTGGCGTCATCGCTGAATCCGCCGAAGTAGAACGGAGGACACTCGCCCGAGACGGTTCGGATCCGAGCCGGATCGAGCGTCAGGTCGACGAATTCGCCGTGGAAGTCGACCGACTCGCCATTCAGAAACGTCCGGAGAACCTGCATCCATTCGATCGTCCTCTGGTATCGCGGAGCCGACTCGAGTTTCTGTCCAGGGATGTCCGAGGAGATGATGTTGATGGTGAGGCGCCCTCCGGCCATCTGGTCGATCGATGCCATCTGCTTGGCGAGTTGCGGCAGCCAGGTCTCCCCCATCCGAACGGCCACCAAGAGATTGATCCGGTCCGTGTGCGTAGCGATCGCTGAAGCGAACGTGGTCGTGTCGACGCCCAGTTCGTACCCACTCGGGAGAAGGATGTTGTCGAACCCGAGTCGGTCGGCCGTCTGCACGATGTCACGGCAGTGCTCCCACGAGCTCGCCAAGGCCGGATCCGGCACACCCAGGAACTCGTAGTCGTCGTCGCACAGGGCACCGAACCAGGCGATCTCCATGGTCATTGTTGGTCCTCTCGGTCAGGGAAGTGGCTGGCCCTCAGAAGCCTGGATCAGGTCGTAGACGTCTTTGCGATCGAGATTCACACCGAGCGCCGCCGCACTCGAGGCGATCCGCGCAGGGTTCTGTGATCCGACGATCGCCACCGGGCGCGAGGGGTGCGCCAGGACGAAGGCCAAGGCGATCGACGCCCGGTCGACACCCTCGCGGCCGGCCAAACGATCCAGCGGCACCGCCAGCTCGGTGCGGATGCCCTCCCCCGTCACGACGCTGCCGCCACTCAGCGGTGACCACGCCAACGGCACCGCGCCGATCCGCATCGCTTGATCGAGGGTGCCGTCACGCTGGGGCTGAAGGTGCGACACCGAGTACTGCGGCTGAACGGTCACGAGATCATGCCGGAGATGCGCAATGAGCGCGTCGACCTGGGCAGGGGTGTGGTTCGAAACACCGACGGCTCTGACTTTGCCTGCGTCGATGAACCCGTCGAGGGCTGCGGCGACCTCCTCAGGATGGCTGTACATGTCGGGTCGATGAATCTGATACAAGTCGATGTGGCTCGTCTGCAGGCGGCGGAGAGAAGCATCGAGTGCCTGCGACAGGTAGGCAGGAGACGAGTCATACGGAACCGGCGGCGCGATCCCTCCCTTCGTTGCAAGCACCATTCGGTCACGCAGCCCCGGAGTGGCGGCCAGGACGCGACCAAGCAGCTCTTCCGCCTGGCCGAACGCCGTCCCGCCCCAGTCGAGCCCGTAGACGTCGGCCGTGTCCATGAGGTTCATCCCGGCATCGAGCGCCACCTCGATCAGGTGGGTGGCAACCGACAGTTCGTGGCCCACGAATCGCCAATGTCCGTAGGCCAGCGGACCAACCTCGCCGAGGGGCCCGAGAACTCGCGGCGCGCTGATTTGCGGGGTCACGATCCCGTCGTCCCGGTCATGACCCGACCCTAGTGTGAGGGCCAATCGGGAGGTCTCCGCCATGGCTGATACTGCAGCGCCGTTCCGCTACGGCGTCATCGGCACCGGGATGATGGGTGTCGAACACATCGAAAACGTCAACCACATCCCAGGGGCGGTCGTCACCGCCTTCTCCGATCCGCATCCGGACAGTCGGGCCGCCGCCCACACCCTCACCGACGGCGCGGTGGAGTTCGAGGACCATCGGGATCTGCTCGGTTCCGGTCTGGTTGACGCTGTGGTGATCGCCACACCGAACCACACCCACATCGACGTGCTGGAAGATGCGATGGCCACCGACCTCCACATCCTCGTAGAAAAGCCGCTCTGCATCACGATCGAGGACTGCCGCCGTGTGATCGAGTGGTCGAAGGACCGGAGTGCGATCACCTGGGTTGGTCTCGAATACCGCTATATGCCGCCCGTCACCCGTCTGATCCGCGAAGTGAAGAGCGGAACGGTGGGAGATCTGCGAATGGTGGCGATCCGTGAGCACCGGTTTCCGTTCCTCCGCAAGGTCGGCGGCTGGAATCGGTTCAACCGCAACAGCGGCGGGACGATGGTCGAGAAGTGCTGTCACTTTTTCGACCTCATGAACGAGATCGTCCCTGGCAACCCGGCGCGCGTCGTGGCCTCCGGCGGGCAGGACGTGAATCATCTCGACGAGGTGTACGACGGCGAAGTTCCCGATATCCTCGACAATGCCTACGTCATCGTCGAGTACGACACGGGAGTCAGGGCGATGCTCGACCTGTGCATGTTCGCCGAGGCCACCAAGAATCAGGAAGAGGTCGTTGCAGTCGGGTCGAAAGGCAAGGTCGAAGCGTTTCTCCCCGAAAAGATCGTCCGCATCGGGCGCCGCGGGACCCACTTCATCGGCGAGGCGGAAGAACACCATGTCGACGACGACCGCATCACCTACCAGGGGCACCATCACGGGTCGAGTCAACTCGAACACCTCGACTTCATCGAGACCTGCCGCAGCGGCGCCACCCCCGAAGTGACCCTGCACGACGGCATGCTGGCGGTTGCCATGGGCCTCGCCGCGCAGAGCTCCATCGCCCGCCGCACCTGGGTCGACGTCGCCGAAATCCTCGCTTCTTAGCGAATCAGCGCTTCAAGAATGAAGCGTTTGGACGACCAAAAGCTCCCAGGGTCAGCCCTTGACGGAGCCGGCGAGCACTCCTCGCACGAAGTATCGCTGCAGCGCGAAGAACACGACGAGCGGCAACGCAGTCGAGATGAACGCAGCTGCACTCAGCAGATGTTCGCGCTGTCCGAACTCACCGGCGATCGACGCCAACGCCACGGTGATCGGCAGGGCATCCGTACCCGAGCCGATCATGGTCAGGGCGATCAGATAGTCGTTCCAAGTCCAGAGGAACTGGAAGATGGTGAACGCCGCCAGCACCGGCGTCGACAGCGGAACGACCAACCTCCAGAAGATCTTGAAGTGATCGGCTCCGTCGATGAACGCAGACTCGAAGACATCCTTCGGGAGACCGCTGATGTAGTTGTGCAACAGGAAGATGGCGAATGGCAGGGCGAAGCCCGTGTGCGTCAGCCACACCGCCGTCACCGTGCCCGCCAGATCGAAATCCGGGAACAAGCGCATCGTCTTGTCGAAGAACGGAATCGTCCACTGCCCTCCCGTGGCATACAGCCTCAGCAGCGGGATCAGCGAGGTCTGTAGGGGAATCGCCAGCAGCGACACCGTGATGACGAAAATCCACTCTCGCCCCTTGAATTCGATCCAGGCGAACGCGTACGCGGCGAAGGCGGCGATCGCGATCGGAATAACAGTCGCCGGGATGACGATCGCCAGGGAGTTCAACAGATTGTCGAAGAGCGGGTTGCCTCCGAACAGCACCTCGTCGTAGTTGTCGAGAGACGGGGCACCGAATCCGTTCCCCGTGTCCGCTCCGATCGCCCAAAACGGCGTCGCCTGCTGGGCGTCGCGCGTGCGGAAGGAATTGACGAACAACCCCAAGCTGGGAATCGACCAGATGAGGACGATCAACCACAGGATCCAGGTCGGAACGGAACTGAGAAAGCGGTAGATCCTTGCCCCGAGCGCTCCGCCGGCTGCGGTTCGGACCTGTTCTGACTCGGAGACCTCGGTACGGGTTGCCATCAGACCCCCTCCCTCTGACGTCGGATGTTGTAGTACATGACCGGCAGCACCGAGAGGAACAGGATCATGGCGAGGGCAGCACCTGCGCCGATGTTCAACTCGGTGAAGGCCTTCTGCCACATCTCATTGGCGAGCACGTTCGTCCCGAACTGACCGTTGGTCATCACCTTGGGGATGTCGAAGACCTTCATCACCAGAACGATCAGCGTGGTGGTCACGACGCCGATAGTGGGTGCGATCTGGGGCACCGTGACCCGCCAGAACGTCTCATTCTCCGTTGCACCGTCGACCTTCGATGCCTCGATGAGGTCGGCGGGCACGCCCTTGATGGCCGCCGAGAACACCACCATCGCAAATCCGGTCTGAATCCAGATGAGCACGATGATCAACCAAAAGGTGTTCCAGGGTCGTTCCTGGAGGAAGATCACCGGTTCGCCCAAGGCTCCCGAGGCGAGGGGCGCGACCTCGCCGGTTTCCGGATCGCGCAGGATGCCCCCAAGGCCATCTCCCAGGAACCTCCACAAGACCCAGATGAACGGCAGAGCGGTGACGGCAGAACCGATCGCCACCGAGTTCTGCTTCGCGGTCCACGCCATGTAGCCGAGATAGCCAAGCCCAAGGATCACGACCGCCAGCACCGCCATCGCCACGGTCCTGGCGGTCGAATCGCCGGTCGTGAGTTCTCCGAGATTCACCCAGAGATAGTTGAGCACTCCGGTCTGGTCACGGCCGACAGGTCGAGCGAGATACATGAAGCGCCAGATGATGCCCGCGCCGACGAAGGAGATGGCCATCGGCATGAAGATCAATGATTTGGCAATCGACTCGCCCTTGGCCCGGTCTCCGAGGACTGCAATCCCCAGACCCAAACCCGAGGCGATGACTGTGACCGAGAACACCCACCACAAGTTGTTCCAGATCACTCCGCTCAGCGTGGTGAATACGGCGAATGCCACCAGGAGGCTTCCGAAAGCTACCGGACCGGCTGACAGCCCTGACCAGTCCGTCGGGGCTCCGATCGCCTTGCCCTTGTTCCGTGCGAAAAGATACCCGCCGATGATGAGCAGAGCTCCCCACACGAACATCCCGGTGGTGAAGATGTCCGTCCACGACGCGACGTTGAAAATGTCGGGGCTACCGAGTACATCGGTGTAGTTCTTCAAACCAACCCAGTCGGCTCCCCGGGTACCCAGGAAGCTGAGCCACAGCGTCTGGAGGGTCGGGATGACGAGTGTGGCGCCGATGAAGAGCAACGCAGGTGCAACGAAAATGACGGCACGCGAGCTTGCTTGCAGTCGCTCGCGTCGGCTTCGGTCGATCGGCTCGTTGATCCCGAGTCGGAGTCCAGCACCGACCCCGAGGACGCCCAGACCCATGAGAATCTCGGCCTGGGTACCCGAACCGATCGAGGGCGCGAGAAACGCACCGAGGAACCAGCCGATCGTCGCTCCCGTCAGACCGCCCTCGAGAGGATTCGCCTTCCGCAACGCCGAGATTCCTGCGCCGAGCGCGGCAAGTCCGACGGGCCAGGCGATGAGCGGGGCGATCTGCATCGCGGGCCATGCGAGCGGTCGGATGAAGGCACCCATCACGAGGGCGATCACACCTCCGCCGACCGCGCCAACGATCATGCGCCGGCCCCGGCCCTCCGACGTTGCGATCATTGATCCCCAAACAGCGAACAGAACAGCAAACAACACGACGAGCAGCAGCGAGAGGTCGGTTGCTTCCTCGGCTGGGCTCATCTTCCACTGCATGATCCGATTCCCGATCAGGAGTGCGCTGAGGATCGCTCCGATGACACCTCCGGTGATCGCAGCGAACCGGGACCACTTCACGCCCGCCTGATCGAACCACTTGTTGGCGCCGACGAAGATCCCGGCGCTCGCTCCGATCGCCACGATCACGCCGATCAGCGTTTCGACGACTTTCTCCATGAGCCGAAGCTCACCTCCTCCTCGGTCTCGCCTACCGACGACAGTGGGGCACCGGGATGGCCCGGTGCCCCACTGTATGCACGGGGTATTTCACCCCGTCGTCAGAATCGGGGTCCGGATCAGCCTGCCGGCCATTCCGCCTCGACCTGATCGAGTGCCTCTTGCACGGTCTTGAATCCGGTAGTCACCTCCGTGGCCGCCGTCCAGAACGTACCCGAGCCGACGGCTGCGGGCATGAGATCGGATGCGTCGAAACGCACCACGGTGGCCGAGCTGAGAATCTCAACGAGACCCGCTTCGAATGGCGAATACAGGCTGAGATCCTGACCGAGTGCGGCGGAGAGGAACCCTCCACCCTGGGCTGTCACTCTGGCGTTGGCCGCTTCAGGCGTGCTCATGTACTCCATCACTGCCCACACTTCAGGCGCGTCACGGAACGCGACGGCGTTGGTGCCCGCACCGAGGACCGGGCGATCGTCGGGTGTCTGGGCGGGGAAGTAGAAGGCGTCGATGTCTCCGTCCGGTCCGAGGGTGGTGCCCTCAGGCAGGAACGCCGAGAAGAACGAGGCCTGGCGATGCATTTCGCAGTCACCGTTGACGAGCGGAGCGCCGTTGTCACCGAAGAACGTCGAGGCGATGGAACCACCGGATGCGAATAC
The DNA here is from genome assembly GCA_040902855.1 of Acidimicrobiia bacterium. Lineage (GTDB taxonomy): Bacteria > Actinomycetota > Acidimicrobiia > Spongiisociales > ZC4RG35 > DATHWB01. Next base: position 14,561 of record JBBDWN010000108.1, read on the forward strand.
CGCTCCCGGAGTGTTCCAAATGTCGATGATCTGCTGCCAGATACCGACATGCGTCTCATTGTTGAACGGAACCTCGTGAGCGACCCACTGGTCGTAGAACTCAGGCGAGGCGAAACGCAACGTCATGTCTTCGACCCAGTCGGTGAATGGCCACCCGGTGGCCGGACCCGACTCGATGCCCACACACAGCGGTGTGCGACCGTCGGCGATCATCGTGTCGATCAACGTGGTGAACTCGTCGAAGGTCTGCGGTATCTCGTAGCCGGCCTCAGCAAAGCGCGAAGGCGAGTACCACACGAGCGACTTGAGGTCGGTCTTCGTCGGCACGGCGTATTGGACGCCGTCGACATTGCCGAACGAACGCCAGGCTTCCGGCCAGTTTTCGGCGAGGGTGGCGTTCACATCGTCCGGCAGCGGCACGATGAATCCAAGGTCGGCGAAGTCGGCGATCTTTCCTGGCTGAGGGACGATGGCAATGTCCGGTGGGTTCCCACCAGATGCCTGTGCGTTGATCTGATCGGAGAAGTCGCGTGCACCCGTGTACACGATCTCGATCCCGCTCTCGGCAGCGAACACGTCGAGCGATGCTTGGAGCGCTTCAGCCTCAGCGTCGGTTTCCGGTCCGAAGAGGGTGACCCTCGTACCGGAGAGATCCGCCTCGTCCGTCGGTTCTTCGTCAGTTGGTTCAGGGGCGGCCGTCGTGTCCGTCCCGGCTGCGGTGGTCCCTGTGTCGTCAGGTGCGCTGGTCTCGTCCGTCGTCCCGGTGTCACCCGAGCAGGCGGCAAGCACCAGCATCAATGCCGTAAGCAGGGCGAGCAGCCCGCGCTTTCGTTGCATCATCTGTTTCCTCCCGTATTCGTTGTCCGCGTCGGAGATCGTCTCGATTCCCGGCGGAGCCCACAGAACTCTCTCGGCCTGTAAGCGGTTTCATCCTAGGAATGGGAAAACTCGGACGGCAACTGATCTCGATCATTCTTCGATCTGCGGCGGGGCCGTCGAGCCCCGCTCCACCAATTCGGTCGGAACCGTGACCAGTCGTCGGTCGCATCCCTTCCCATCCAGGCGTTCGATCATCAAACGTGCCGCCACCGCGCCGAGTTCCGTGGCATCTTGTCTGACCGTGGTGAGTCCGACGGTGAACGCCCAGTCCACGTCGTCGAAGCCGACGATCGACATGTCGTCGGGGATCGTCAGCCCGGCTTCCTCGCACGCTCGCATCGCGCCCATCGCCATCTCGTCTGACATCGCGAACACCGCCGTCGGCCGGTCTGTCAGTTCGAGAAGGGTTTGCATCGCCTCGTATCCGCCCAGCGCCGAGAAGTCGCCGACCCGCTCCTTCTTCGGATCGAATCTCACGCCCGCCTCTGCGAGCGCGCCGAGGAACCCGGCACGCCTCTGTGGAGGACTCGATGCCGGGAACGCAGCCGGACCGCCGGAGATGAGACCGATGCGAGTGTGACCGAGACCGAGAAGGTGACGGGTCGCGGACATCGCACCCTCGACATTGTCGATGATGACCGAGTCGATCGTGGGGCACTCCGCCCCCACCATCACCCACGGCAACCTTTGCTCTTCGAGAAGGGCTCGTTCCCGAGGCGTCGGCACGAGATCGACGATGATCACACCGTCCGCCCGCTTCGACACTCCGCCTCCGACGTCGCCGAGCGCACGAGATCTCACCAGTTCGTCTGCGATCAAGAGCAGCGTGAGGTCATATCCTTGGTTCGTCAGCACGGCCTCGATCCCTGAGATGACCTGGCCCGTGTACCAGATGGGGATCGCAACCACCCCGACGGCGATCGTTCGAGTACGGCCGGCGGCGAGTCGTGCCGCGTTGGGATCTGGTCTGTAATTGAGCATCGCGGCAACTGAGACGACCCGCTCACGGGTCTTGGGCGACACGTTGGGAAGACCCCGCAGGGCGCGCGAAACGGTCGCCACCGACACCCCTGCCCGCTCTGCAACCTTCTCGATCGTCACCCTCGCCATCGGGCAAGTGAAAACGCTTCCAACAGCCGCGTCAAGAATCGCAGCCGGTCAGCGAGTCAGAAGGGTGCCGGCTGCCCATACCGCAAAGACGACCAAAGCGAGCATGAGCAGCCGGCCGGTGCGCCTCCAGGCCGCGAATCCAGCCACTGCCGCGGCCAGCCATCCCACACCGAAACCCAGCGACCAACCCGGCGGCGAAACCCCGGCGACGGCCGCGGCGATCGCCAGCGCGGCAACGACGACGAACAGCGCGGCGGCAACCAACGCGTAGAGCACTTGACGTTCCGTCGGTTCAGTCATCGACGACCCCTGCCGCGACCCCGACCTCCCGGTATGCAAGAGCGAGGGTGTCGATCGTCTCGTGGGCGTTCAGGCCGCTCGGATTGGGGACCACCCATACCGCGCACCCCTCCCACGTCTCCTCCTGTCGACCCGCTCTGGCTCGCGGCCTGGCGTACGCCTGCCGGAATGCGGTGATTCCGGCGAACGCAACGACCCGCGGGCGCCATCTTTCGATCTTCGCACGGACGACCCTTCCCCCTGTCTCGAGTTCTTCCCGGTCGAGTTCGGAGGCCCGCGCCGTGGCGCGCATGACGACATTGGTGATTGCAACTCCGCGGTCGGTGAGATGACGGCGATCGTCAGGAGTGAAACCGGCGGAGCGGTCGATCTCGCGTTCGACGATCCCTGCCCGCAGGAGTGCCGGGTAGAAGCGGTTGCCGGGGTGGGCGAAATGGGTGCCGGTCGCGGCGGTCCACAGCCCGGGGTTGATACCGACGAACAGCAGGCGGGGGTCCGGACCGACCAAGTCGTCGACGGTGGCGTCGCGAAACGCCTCGAGTTCCGCGCGGGAGAACCCCACGCCGGCTACTTCTTGGCGGCCTCGTAGTACGGGTTGTCGCCGCTGGCGTGGTCGGTGACGTCGACCACTTCGCTGATCTCGGGAATGGCTTCCTTCAAGATGCGCTCGATCCCCTGCTTGAGGGTGACCGCCGCCATTCCGCAGCCCTGGCATCCGCCGCCCAAACGCATATAGGCGACGCTCCCGTCGACCGACACGAGTTCCGCCTGACCGCCGTGACCGGCAATTGCAGGGTTGACCTGCTCGGTGAGAACCTGCTGAATCTGGTCGGCGAGCGGTCCCGAGAGTTCACCCGGTGGCGGCGTTCCGAGCACCGGAGATGCGGGAGAGTTCGGGTTGTTCATCGCCAAGCCCTGGTCGGTGATCGACAGCGACGACCCGTCGAGCTTGGAGACGTCGTCCTCGGGGATGATGATCGGGAGGTCGCCATGCCGCTCGACCCGCTTGCCGTCGGCGGCGTCTGCGACGGGGCTGAAGCTCAACTCGTATTGGAACTGACCGCCGCGGATCCCGGTCACCTCGATGAGAAGGCCATACTCCTCGTCACCCGGCTCCTGTTCTCGCAGCGAGAGGATCATCTCCAATGCGTCATCGGCGACTCGGATGGTGGTTGGTTCGGACATGACCAGGATGGTACCCCACTCGTCGGCACAGCCACAGTGCACCTTCTGCGGGCCTAGCGTCTCCCGAATGCCGCGAGTCCTCGTGATCGTGCCGAATGACTCCTATCGCGCCGCCGACTTCGTGGCCGCCGCCGAACGCCTCGGAGTGGACCTGGCGATCGCGTCGCAGGAACGGCCTCCGCTGCGACCGGACGACTTTTTCGTCCAGATCGACTGCGCCGATCCGCGGGGATCGGCCGATGCATTGGCGGAACTCGCCGCTCGAACTCCAGTGGACGCGATCGTGGCCGCTGACGACGCCGGGGTGGAGATCGCCGCGCTGGCGTCTGCTGCGCTCGGGCTGCCCGCCAACCCGCCCCATGCCGCGGCGGCGACCCTGAACAAGCTGGAGGCTCGGCGTCTGCTCGCCGCGGCAGAGGTCCCCCAGCCGTCCTTCGCCCTCCTCGGACCAGGCGACGATCCCAAAGTCGTGCTCGGCGAGTTCGGCACTCCCGCCGTCATCAAGCCCACGAACCTCAGCGCGGGACGGGGAGTGATCAGGGTCGACGACCCGGCCGACGCTGTGGCGATCACACGCAGGGTCCGAGCGATCATCGACGGCATCGGCCGCGACTCTTCGGCGCCGCTCCTCGTCGAGCGCTACGTCGACGGACCCGAGATCTCGGTCGAGGGGATCCTGTGGGACAACGAACTGGAGATTCTGGCCATCTTCGACAAACCGATACCGATGACCGGCCCCTCCTTCGAGGAGTCGATCTTCGTCACCCCCTCCCGGCTCACGGCGGAAATTCAGGCCGACGTCGGAAGAGTCACCGTCGCGGCGGTTCGCGCTCTCGGATTGAGTGAGGGCCCGATCCACGCCGAACTCCGGATCGAGGCCGGCCGCCCGGTCGTCATCGAAATCGCCGGAAGAACAATCGGCGGGTTGTGCGGGAGGGCGCTGCGGTTCGGCCTCCTCGGCGCTCCACTCGAGACGCTCGTCCTTCGCCATGCGCTCGGAATGCGGAAGGAATCGATGCGGAGGGAACACGCGGCCTCAGGAGTCCTCATGGTTCCGATACCGCGCACCGGGACACTCCGGAGTGTCTCAGGGGTCGAAGAGGTGACCGAACTTCGGGAAGTCACCTCAGTCGAGATCACCGCCCCCATCGGCAGCCGCGTCGCCCCACCCCCCGATGGCGACCGCTACCTCGGCTTCGTATTCGCCCGAGCCGCCGATCCGGACACCGTCGAGGACATCCTCCGTGCGGCAATGGAAACCATCGTCGTCGAAGTCGACTAAACGCGTTTTTCTCCCGGCGCGCGAGGCATCAACCGAGCGAAGCGAAGGTCGTGCCGAATATCTCTCCCCCCAGGGACGAAGTCCCGTTGGGATGCTCCTATAGATGTCAAGTGGCGTGTTGGAGG
>JBBDWN010000109.1:0-15940 GCA_040902855.1 Acidimicrobiia bacterium
CGGGACGGAGTCGAGTCGTTCGAACACGATTTTCAGTCTGGTCGATCCTCGACGGACAATCCCAACCGGAGACTTCCCAGGACTTCACGAGTGCGATCGAAGTCACGGCCGTATGCTCGGCAGAACATGGATGCCACCGATCGCCAGATCGTGCTCGAACTACAGCGGGACGCCCGGAGGTCCAACAAGGACCTGGCGGCTGCCGTCGGTGTCGCTCCCTCGACGATGCTCACCCGGATCAGGAATCTGGAAGAGCGCGGGGTACTGCGCGGTTACCACGCCGACGTCGATCCTGAGGCTCTCGGCAGACCAGTACGAGCGATGGTCTCGGTCCGCCTGCAGCCGAAATCCCGCGACGTCGTCGAGCGATTCGTTCAACACGTCTGGTCCTTGGAGGAGACCGAGTCGATCAGCCTCGTGACCGGCGCATTCGACGTCATCATCGATCTCTCGGTCGCGGACGTCTCGACGCTCGGGAACCGCGTGTTGAACGAGATCGCAACGTTCGACGCGGTCGTGGACGAGCAGACGACTCTGGTGCTCGAACGGCGACGCAAGGTCGTGCTGCCGCCGTTCGTCTGATGGCAACCCTCAGAGGGGGGTGAGCCTGCTCACCTGACGGTCTGCGAGAAGCGGCCGGATCTCGCAGACGGCCACCGCAGTGAAGTGCTCGGATGCAACGTGGGCGTCAAGGGCGGCTTGGTCCCGATACACCTCGTACAGGACGAACGCGCCATCGTCGGAGAGGTCTCGGTTGACGACGAACGTCACGCATCCCGGTTCGGTGCGGACGATCTCGGCGTAGGCCACGAGTCGCGCGGCCACCTCGTCGGCCTTCCCCTCCAGCGCTCGGTAGTGAGCAACCACCGTGATCACCATGCACCTCCTCCTCCGCCGCCCCCACCTCCGCCACCCCCGCCGGAAAAGCCGCCCCCACCGCCGGAAGACGGCGGGGTGAAGGCTCCGTTGAGGGCGCTGGTGAGTCCGGCGAACGCGTTCTCCGACGGACCGCCACTGTATCCGTGAGTTCCGTACCAGTACACATGTGACGCCTCGGCGAGCTCGGCGGGAGCGTGGAGGCGGGCGGCCGCCAGCACTTCCTCCGCCACACCGAGAGCAATGGCGTGGACGAGAAAGGTGTCCCACAGACCGAGAGCGATCGGCGGTGCGTCCTCCAGTCGGCTGAAGTCGCGGAGGTATGACCGGAACGCCTCCCAGCGTGCGGCGAGCAGCGCACCTTCCCTGGTTCGTCTGACCCACGTGCGACGGGCGGCAACGAAGGCGGCAAAGGCTCCCGCGTTGACGAAGCCTCCGAAGATGAAGAAGGGGACCAGGCCTGCGGCGGCGACACCACCCACCAATACCGCGACGGCCACGAGGACTGCGAACACGCCTGCGAGGACGAGTCCGGCGATGACGAGGGCGCGCCCACCGGAACGGTCGACGAGGCCTTCGGACACGATCGCCTTGCCGGCGTGCTTGCGAAATTCGGCGTACGTCGATGCGTTGGCGGACGCATCGTCGCGTATGCGGTCTCGGAAGACGTGCAATGGTTGCGGTCCCTCGTCCAGCACCCGGTTCATGACCGCCACGACCGACCGCTCGTGTGCCCGCAGCGTCTGACCGGTGTCGGCCAGGGACAGTTCGAGGTCTGTGATGTCCTCGTTGCGGAGACCCATCCACGTACTCCGTGCGGTGGTGACGGGTTGGGCGTCGAGGACGCCGCGTCTGACCAGATCGAACACGGTCGCCGTGAAGCCCTTCTCGTCGACCGCCCCCTGGGTGAGAAGGGCCTGTACGAGTGCGGGCGGGTGGTCCGAGGGGGGTTCTTGCTCGTAGTCACGCTCGTAGGCGATCTTCGGCTCGCGTCCATGGCGCAGGTAGATGTAGGTCGCCGCCACCGTGACGGGGACGAAGAGGGCCAGGCCGCCGATCATCCACATGAATCGCAGTGTTCTTTGGCGGGTCTCGGCGACTTCGAGGGCGCGGTTCTCCTCCGCCATGATCAGATCGCGACCATCACCGCCGAGGACCGTCGCACCGTCAGTCGACGTGAGTACCGAGCGGGGCAGCACCACCCGGATTTCCACAAACTGGCCAGGCGGGACCGGGCCTCCTTCTAGCGTGGGGGTCAGGCCGTCGGAACCCAATGAGACGACGCCCGGCACGGAGGAGGGGTGGCCCCAGATCAGGATGTCGCCTTCCGTCAGCGCGTCCCCCGGATAGACCAGGGTGGCGGTGACGCCGTGGACCGGCACCTCCCACTCGTCCCCCCACACCTGGAGTTGCACGTCGACGACATCGTCATACACCTTCGTCACGCCCGTCATCCGGTACGTGACCGTGAAGGTTCGCTCCTCCGACGTCGCCGAGTAATGCCAGACCACACGCATGCGTCCACCCAGGTCCCGCGTACCGAAGGTGCCGATCGGACTGGAACAGCCGAGGTCGGTGCACCCTCCGGGGGAGTACCCCGTCCCGTTCTCATACACGCCGATCTCGCTGATCGACTCTCCGCCTCGCAACGGGATCTCCCGATAGGCACCACTGAATGAGCCGTCGAAAACGAACGTGATGTTCTCTGTGATGTGCAAGGACCCGTCAGACGCCAGTTCGACGGTGACGTCGGTGTCGGCGATCTCGAACGAGCGCGCCGACGCGGCGGGCGCAGGCGTGATGAGGACGAGGCACGCGATGGCGCCGAGCGCGGCGGCGAACCGGGCGGATCTGCTCAGAATTGGACCTGGGGAGCTTCGTCGGCCGGAGCATCGAAGAACTCACGAGTCTCGAATCCGGCGAGGGATGCAACGATATTGGAGGGAACGGTCTGCACCCGATTGTTCTGGCTCAGGACGGTGTCGTTATAGATCTGGCGGGCGACGGCGATCTTGTCCTCGGTCTCCGTGAGCTGTGCTTGGAGATCCCGGAAACCGTCGGACGCCTTGAGGTCCGGATACGCCTCTGCGAGAGCGAAGAGCTGGCGGAGGGCCCCAGTGAGCATGTTCTCGGCCTCCGCCGCGGCGGCCGGGCTCTCTGCCGACTGAGACCGGCTTCTCGCTTGCACCACGCGATCGAAAGTCTCCTGCTCGTGGGAGGCGTATCCCTTCACCGTCTCGACGAGGTTGGGGATGAGGTCGTTGCGACGCCCGAGCTGCACATCGACCTGGCCCCAGGCGTTGTCCACCCGGTTCCGACCGACCACGAGGCGGTTGTAGGTCATCACGAACCAACCGAGCAGAAGGACGACGACTGCGAGTATGACCAAGAGTTCCATCCCCGGGACTCTACGGTCGCCTGGCCGGGCCCTGTCGGAATGCCGGTGCGAGCCGGTGGCCGATAACCTCCCGGGTGCCCATGAAGTCCGTCGATATCGCTGTCATCGGTGCCGGTCCCGCCGGGGCTGCAACCGCAATCCAGGCTGCGCGCTTGGGAGCGTCGGTCGTCGTCTTCGACAAGGCGCCATACGGTCGGGACAAGGTGTGCGGGGACGGATTGACACCGCGAGCCGTCGGCGCGCTCAACGAGTTGAAGATCGACCTGGCCGACGCGCACCACATCGACGGGCTGCGCATGATCGCCGGGAAGACAGTGCGGGAGCTCCCGTGGCCGGGAACGAGCCGCTTCCCCGCCCATGGCGCCGTGTGGCCGCGGCGTCGGCTCGATGCCGCCCTGATAGACGCAGCCGGGTCGGCCGGTGCCGAGCTGGTGTGGAAGACCGAGGCCACGCCGATCATCGAGGGGGAACGGGTGGTCGGCGTCGAGGCAGGCGGGACCCGTTGGGCCGCCGGGCTCGTTGTGGCCGCTACCGGCGCCCCAGGGGCGGTGGCCCGGATGCTGGGAGCGACGCGAATCGAAGGGGAGCCGTTCGGGCTGGCGATCCGTTCGTATGTCGAGTCCCCCCGTCACGCGGATTGCCACATCGAGGCCTGTTTGACCATGAGCGACGCGCTCGGGAACTCGGTGCCCGGCTACGGCTGGATGTTCCCTGCGGGAGACGGAACCGTGAACATCGGAGTCGGGGCGCTGTCCACGATGAAAGGCTTCAAACAGCTCAATCTCAACACTCTCATGGACCTCTACCGTGATCAGGTGCGCGACTCGTGGAGCGTCGGTCCGTACTTGGAGAGGCCTCGTGCGTGGCGGCTGCCGATGACTGTCCAGCGGCGTCATGGTCCCGGTTGGGTGGCCGTCGGTGATGCGGCCGGTTTGATCAATCCGATGAACGGGGAAGGTATCGACTACGGCCTCGAGTCGGGAATACTCGCCGCCGACCTCTTCGTGTCGGACCCTGCCACCGCGCCGGCCGAGTACGACCGTCTGATCGGTGAGCGATTCGACGGATTCCTCCGTACCGGCCGACGTTTCTCGTTCCTCATCGGGCACCCGTGGATCCTCAACGCCGGCCTGAAAGTGGCGGTGGGAACTCAGGGGGTCGCCGACATCACGCTCAAGGTCATGGGAAACCTGGTGGACTCGGAGACCCCCGGCACCGCGGGCCGTGTGTTGCGCGTCGCCGACCGGGTCCTCGCAGCGCTCGATCCCCTCCTTCACCGCACTCGCGCCTGAGATTCCGGATGTATGGGAGGGCCGGTACCCTCCGGCCGACCACACGAAAGGGCTAGGACCATGGCACTCGACTCCACCGCTTCCGTCCGTTGGGAAGGAGACCTCATGGCGGGCGCAGGCACCGCGACGCTGGCCTCCGGGGCTTCAGGGCCGCTCCAGGTCGATTGGAAGGCCCGTTCCGAGGAGTCGGGCGGGAAGACCAGCCCGGAGGAACTGATCGCGGCGGCCCACGCGAGTTGCTTCTCGATGGCGTTGTCAGGCGCGCTGGCACGGGGCGGCACGCCCCCGACCTCTCTCGATGTCAAGGCGACCGCCACCTTCGTTCCCGGCACGGGGATCACAGGAATGAAGTTGGTCCTTTCCGGCGATGTGCCCGGCCTGTCGGCCGAGGGATTCGCCGAGGCGGCAAATGGCGCCAAGGAGAACTGCCCTGTCTCGAAAGCGCTGGCGGGCAACGTTCCCGTCACACTCGAGATCGTCTGAAGCGCTGGAGCCGATGACGCTGGTCGTAGGCTGATGCCGTGAGCAAACGATCCGTTCTCGACCGTGCTGCCGGGTTCAGCTGGCGCTATCTCCTGGTGATCGCGGCGATCACGGTCACGTTCTACGCCGTTGCCGTGGTCAAGGTCGTGGTGATCCCGCTGATCCTGGCGCTGTTCCTGACCGCGATATTGAGTCCGTCGGTGCAATGGTTCAAGCGCCGCGGTTGGTCGCCCATGCTGGCGACGTGGGGAGTCATCGCGATCGTGATCCCGCTCGCCGTCGGCCTTGGCTTCCTCTTGGTGCCGTCTTTCGTGGACGGGCTCGGACCGCTCGGCGAGGACTTCGAAGCTGCGACGGATGCGTTCACAGGGTGGCTGGAGGAAGGGCCTCTTCAACTGTCCCAAATGGAGGTCGACGGGTACATCGAAGATGCCGTCTCGGCGTTCCGGAGCAACATCGGGGGGCTGACTTCGGGAATCGTCGGCGGGGCGACGGTGGCGGTCGAACTGATCACGGGGGCCGTGCTGACGCTCTTGGCGACCTTCTTCTACCTCAAGGACGGTGACCGGGCGTATGCCGCACTGCTCCGAAGGGTTGCGGATCCGGCTCGGGTTCACGCCTCCCTCTCGGTGTCGTGGTCGACGCTCGGCGCCTATGTCAGGGGTCTGGCCGTGATCGGCGCAGTCGATGCCGTCTTCATCGGCATCGGCCTGGCGCTCGTCGGCGCTCCGCTCGTCCTGCCGCTCTCCCTCCTCGTGTTCTTCGGTGCCTTCTTTCCGATCGTGGGGGCGTTCCTTTCGGGTCTCCTGGCCGTATCAGTCGTCTTCGTCAACCGCGGCCTGACCCAGGCGCTCATCGTCCTCGGCATCGTCCTTGCGGTCCAGCAGATCGAGGGAAACGTCCTGCATCCGATCGTCTTCCGCCGGTCGCTCTCCCTCCACTCTCTGGTGATCCTCATGTCGCTCGCGATCGGGGGTGTGGCATTCGGGATCGTCGGGGCGTTCCTCGCCGTACCGATCACCGCCGTTGTCATCGCCGGATACCAAGCAATAGTCGCCGAACCCAATACATCGATGGTGGCCCTGTTCCGAAGTCCGCTCTACGACGACGGCGATCCACTCGCCGTCGAAGAGGAAGAGTCCAGCTCCGGCTGACGGGCGATCGGTCGCGCCGTTCGGAGGAACAGGAAGAACGCAAATGTGGCGACCGCGCTGAGCAGATGCCAGATGGCGTGGGCCTGGATGGCCGTGTCTGGATCACAGGCGGGATGATCGGCGGTACCAGTGAGCCAGATGGCGTAGGCACCGAGGAACGACATGACCCCCACCCAGTACCACGGCACGTACCTCCGGCGGTCAGGAGCGGAGTACCGAGCGACGAATCCGGGAAGCCAGAAGAGGACCACCCACCAGTAGCGACCAGGTTGTTCGAGGATGGTGGCAGGTGTCACGCCGAAGGCGGCGGCGACCATGAATCCGACGAAGCCCGACAGCCAGCGCACCGCTGGCGACCAGAACCGGTAGACGACTTCGGAAACGACCCACAGGCCGATCGAGGCTCCGAAGAGGTCGAGGCCGATGCCCAGGTCAGGGCCGACGAACCAGTAGCCGGCCGCATAGACGCCGAGGAGGCCGCCATAGGTCGCGAAGAGCGTCCTGTCGCGCCACCGTCCGAGTCGCGACAGGTTGAACAACCAGGGGATCAGGATGTAGGCGACCATCGAGACGTTGTCGATCCATGCCCCGAAGCGGGTGTGGGTGCCGTGCATGACCATCGATCCCGGACCGAGAAAAACGCTGGCTGAGGCGTACAGGAGAACGATCGGGGTGTGGCCGATGAAGGGATTGACGCGCTCGCGGCCCGAGATGATGTCCCGGCCCAAGATCCCGAACATGGCCAGTCCGGCGATGACGAACCCGAGGTTGCCAAGCGTGTTGGCCGGTTCCCGCAGCAGTCCGCCGCTCACGCGTTCGCACCACCGCGAGATCTCTCCGATCGCCGATTCGTTCTCGGCCGCAGGACCCCAACCGTCGGAACCGGCCACTGCGAACGCCACCCCGAATGCCGCCAGGGCGGCGCAGGCGATCACGAGCGGCCGACGTGCCACCGAAGTGATCCCGTCAGTCCGAGACGTGCCCGGGCGGAGCCCCCAACCGTTCCGTGAGCGCCAGGGAGCGGTCGCGGACGATCCGGTCGGCGATGGTTCGCACGCTGTGGGTCAGCCACATCGCGGTCTGGCTGCCGTCGGTGTAGTCGGCCGGGCCGTACGCATCGATGCGGTCCTGTTCGAGCAGCCTGTTGACTTGTTCGAACTCGGCTTCCGATCCCGGCCGGTAGACCGCGTACGTCTTGCCCCCGTTCTTTTCGACGACGCTGAACACCGGGACGTCGCTCGGACCGTCTGCGACGTAGACCATGTTCTGGAACGGGATCCGCCGGTCCTCATGGGCGATCTTGGAGTTGACGTCGATGTTGCGATGCCGGTTGGTGCCCTTGTTGATCTCGAAGACGGCCCGCGTCTTGGACGTGTTGTCGATCGTGTACACGATCTGGCGGATCTCCCGATCGTCTCCGGAGAACATCCTGCCGCTCTCGAGGTATCCGGGGGGTGCGACCTCCTCGGAGAACTCGCACCCCCATACCTCGGCAACGTACGGGGCGACAGCGCTACCGAGGATCATCTGTCGTAACCCCGACGAGACGATGTAGTGCTCGACCGTGATCTGGTGCTCGGCGTACACCGGGTCCGATTCGATCTGCTTCGTGAGCTGGCCGAGGAAGTCAGGCATCCCGTCGTAGAACTGGATCTCCGCCCCCAATTCGGACAAGAGATCGTTCGTCAGCCCTTTCATCAGACCGGCGCGGACGTAGGTCAGCATGTGGTTCAGGTAGAGAGTGTCACCACTCGTCATGCCCGCCCCGCGGGCGGTGTAGTAGTCGTCGAGACCATCGGATTCGGCCCAGAAGGTGGCAGGGTCGATCCCGTAGCGGGCGAACAGGGGCGCCTGCATGTATCCGGGGATGAGGGTCTTGTCGAAGTCCCAGATCACTCCGATCACGTTCTGCGGGAAGATGGGCATACCAGGCATGGTATTCGCGATCTGCGGATCCCGATAGGGCGGGATGTCGGCGAGCGGGTGGAGGCGCCAACTGCGGTACTCTTCGTCGGTTCCACGTCGGGAGGTCCGATGGCCGACGCCATCGCAACCGAGGCGCGGCGTCGGCGGACGTTCGCGATCATTTCCCACCCGGACGCCGGGAAGACGACCCTCACCGAGAAGCTGCTGCTGTTCTCCGGTGTCATCGGCGAAGCGGGTGCCGTTGGCGCGCGCTCGGGCAGGCGGGAGGTCACGTCTGACTGGATGGAGATGGAACGTGCGCGAGGGATTTCGATCACGTCCACCGTCCTCCAATTCGAGGTGGGCGACCGGCTCTTCAACCTGCTCGACACGCCCGGCCACAAGGACTTCTCCGAGGACACGTATCGCGTCCTGTCCGCCGTTGACTCGGCAGTCATCGTCATCGACGCCGCCAAGGGGATCGAGGCGCAGACGCTCAAGTTGTTCCAGGTGGCCCAAGCCAGGGGGATCCCCCTGATCACCTTCGTGAACAAATGCGACCGGCCCGGCATGGCTCCTCTCGAGATCCTCGACGACATCGAACGTCAACTCGGGATCGTGGCGACACCGGTCACCTGGCCGGTGGGGAGCGGTCAGGCGTTCCAGGGCGTCGTCGATCGTCGGGACGCCGTCTTCTGGGAGTTCGAGCGGACGGCTCGCGGGACCAAGATCGGAGCCGAGCACGAGTTGCGGCTCACGCCCGAAACCGCGGGGGGCGACGAGTGGCGCGAGAACGCCCTCTCCGAACTCGAGTTGCTCGCCGAGGTGGAGGCGGATCATGACCCGAAGAGGTTCCTGGCGGGGGAGACCACCCCGGTGTTCTTCGGCTCGGCGCTGTGGAACTTCGGTGTCAGGCTGCTCCTCGACGCCGTCGACGCGATGGCTCCCAGCCCTCAGCCGCGCGAAGGCACAGACGGGGTGCCGCGCAGGCTCGATGACGGGGTGTCGGGATTCATCTTCAAGATCCAGGCCAACCTGGACCCGCGCCATCGTGACCGCGTCGCCTACATGCGGCTCTGTACAGGCCATTTCGAGCGCGGGATGACCCTCACGAGCAACCGCACCGGGCGGTCGTTCACCACCAAGTACGCCCATCAGGTCTTCGGACGGGAACGCGATACCGTGGAAGAGGCCTTCCCCGGCGACATCGTCGGCCTGGTCAATGCGAACGACCTCCTGATCGGCGACACCCTCTCACTCGACGGCGTGGTTCGCTATCCCCCGATTCCCACCTTTGCCCCCGAATTCTTCCGCGTCGCCCGCAACCTGGACACCGGCCGCTACAAGCAGTTCCGGAAAGGGATCACACAATTGGACGAGGAGGGCGTCATCCAGATCCTCCGCACGGAACAGGGCGGCGAGAGAGAGCCGATCCTTGCGGCGGTCGGCGAGATGCAGTACGAGGTGGCGCTGCACCGCCTCCATTACGAGTTCAACGCCGAGGTGCTCTTCGAGTCGACCCCGTGGAACGTCGCCCGAAGGACCGACGATGCCGGAGTGGCGACACTCGCCGGCATTCGCGGAGTCGAAGTCGCTCGGAGAAGCAGCGGCATCCCAGTTGCCCTGTTCACGAACCGACACCGTTTGGAAGCGGTCGAGCGCGATCACCCCGACCTGCTGCTGGATCCGATCATCGCCCTGTGAACGCGCCCCCGCTCCTCACGAGCCGCCTGATCGACCGCATTCCGGTCCATTACTCCTGGGTCGTCCTCGTCGCCGGGACGATCGCAGTCGGAATGACCATTCCCGGCCAGACCGTTGGGGTCTCGGTCTTCCTGGACTTCATCATCGACGATCTGGGGCTCGGACGGTCGACGGTCTCGGCGGTGTACACGGCCGGCACGCTGGTCGGCTCGCTCAGCCTCCCCTACATCGGGCGTGCGATCGACAGGCACGGACCCCGGCGGGCGGTGCTTCTGATCGGATCCGCCTTTGCGCTCGCATGCGTGTTCATGGGCTTCGTCGGCAGCGTCCTGACTCTGTTCGTCGGCTTTGCTCTCATTCGCGCACTCGGGCAGGGAGCGCTGGGTCTCGTGAGCATGCACACCATCAATCTGTGGTTTGTCCGCCGTCGGGGTCTCGCCATCGGGCTGGCCGGGGTCGGCATGGCGCTGGCCACGTCGGTGATGCCGGCCGTGATCAACTCGCTGATCGCGACATTCGGGTGGCGAACCGCCTACGCCCTGCTCGGTCTCGCCGTGGCGGTCGTCGTACTGCCCGTCGGGGGAGGGCTCTTCCGGTTCGCCCCTGAGCGTTACGGGCGCGAGCCCGACGGCAAGAAGTTCGAGGGCGCGGAGAGCGTGTCAGCGACCGAGCGAAACTTTACGCTCGCCCAGGCGAGACGGACGATCACCTTCTGGCTTTTTGCTTCCGGGGCGTTCCTCACGGCGATGCTCGGCACCGGACTGGTATTCCACCACTTCTCGATCATGGACAACAACGGGTTGAGTCGTGAGCTGGCGGCGACCGTGTTCATCTCGTTCGGGATCGTCCAAGCGATCGCCAACCTCCTGACCGGATGGTTGCTCGACCGGGTTCCACCCCGCTTCCTCCTGGCGGTCGCCCAGGCGGCGATGGTGACTGTCATGATTCTCGCCACGAGCGTCTCGGCCGGACCGAGCCTGCTGGTCTACGGGGTGGTCTTCGGGATTATGCAGGGGATGAGCGGCGCCATATCTCTCACCGTATACCCTCACTATTTTGGCCGCACCCATCAGGGAGCGATCAAGGGGATGGTGTCGACGATCATGGTGGCCGGCACGGCAGCCGGACCGCTCCTGCTCGCCGTCGGGTTCGACATGTCCGGGTCGTATCGCCCTGTGCTCCTCGGCGCCGCAATCGCTCCGGCCCTCATCGCCGTCATCACTCCATGGCTGAAGTTGGTGACGCCAACCGGGATCAGATGAACGTGGCCGATCTCCTTCAGTTGGCCGGTGGACGGCGCGAGCGAACATCTCCGAGGGCGACTTCCCGGACCGGAACACCGGCGCGGTCTCGCAACGAGCAGGACTCGATCACCCAGAATCTCGGTTTCCGCCTCGCCGCCGATCCGACCTGACGACAGGTACGGTCCATGGCATGCGGAGAGAGGATCGTGAGCGACATGGGTGAGCTGTCCTACCTATCGGGGTTTGGCAACGAGTTCGCGAGCGAGGCGGTGTCGGGCGCACTTCCGGTCGGTCAGAACAATCCGCAGAAGCCTCCGCTGGGCCTGTACACCGAACAGCTCTCCGGCACGGCCTTCACCGTTGCCAACGACCGCAACCGCCGGACATGGATGTATCGGATTCGGCCCTCGGTCCGTCACGCCTGGCGGTTCACCGAGACCTCGAGCCATTTCATCAGAACCGCCCCGAATCGCGAGTCGGACCCGCCGATCGGCCAGCTCAGGTGGAATCCGCCCGAGTTCCCGAACGATCCCACCACGTTCCTCACCGGGATCAGGACGATCGCCACCAACGGCGACGCCCACCTCCAGCGGGGGATGGCAGCCCATGTCTACATGGCAACGGAGTCGATGACGAACACGCACTTCTACGACGCCGACGGGGAACTGCTGATCGTCCCCCAGTCAGGTCGGCTGCGATTCGTGACCGAGTGCGGCGTACTCGAGGTTCGTCCCGGTGAGGCGGCGCTCATGCCGCGAGGCATGGTGTTCCGGGTGGAACTCATGGACGAGACGGCCCGTGGCTACATCTGCGAGAACTACGGAACGTTGCTCGAACTGCCAGAGCGCGGTCCCGTCGGCGCCAACGGCCTTGCGAATCCTCGTGATTTTCTCCATCCGGTCGCGGCATTCGAGGACACCGAGGAACCCGGAGAGCTGTTCGTGAAGTTCGATGGGCGCTTGTTCGTCGTCGCGACCGACTATTCGCCGCTCGACGTGGTCGGTTGGCACGGCAACCACGTTCCGTGGAAGTACGACCTGAGAAAGTTCAACGTGATGGGATCGATCAGCTTCGACCATCCCGATCCGTCGATCTTCACCGTGCTCACCTCGCCGTCACCCGATCCGGGTGTTGCGAACATCGACTTCGTCGTCTTCGCCGATCGGTGGCTGGTCGGCGAGCACACCTTCCGCCCGCCGTACTACCACAAGAACATCATGTCGGAGTTCATGGGGATCCTCTACGGCGTCTACGACGCCAAAGAGGAAGGGTTCAATCCGGGCGGGATGAGTTTGCACAACATGTACTTCCCGCATGGACCGGATCATGACGCCTGGATCAAGGCGACGACCTCCGAACTGAAGCCGGAGAAGCTCTCAGACACGATGTCGTTCATGTTCGAAACCAGGTACCCGCTCATCCCTACCGAGTACGCCGGCTCGATTCCCGCTCTCCAGGACGACTACCCGAGCGTGTGGCACTCGCTTGAACGGCACTTTCAGGTCTGACACACCGCGGTGGAAGTAGGCAGGGCGGCTTCTGGCGCAGCACCGCACGGCTTCTGACACAGCGCTGGATTGGTAGGCCGGCTGCGCCGACACGGTCGGGCGAGCGGCAGGCCTCCTGGTTAGGCGTCGAGCACGATCTCGCCGCCATCCGCAGGGCCGATGATGGGTGCTTCGGTCGACCAGGGGAAGTTGACCCACTTGTCTGTGTGCCTCCACACGTATTCGCAGTCGACCAGCGAGTGGGGCTTTTCGTAGAGGACCGCGGTGCGGACGTCCGCCACCCGACCCTGACAGTGGTCGTGAACGACGCGAATCGTGTTGCCCGTGTCCGCCACATCGTCGGCGATGAGGATGCGGGCGCCGTCCAATTCCACCTGGTTCTGATACGGGGGGAGCATGACGGGCACGTCGCGACGGGTTCCAACCCCCGTGTAATACTCGATGTTCATCACGTACAGGTTCTTCACGCTGAGGGCGTACCCGAGCGATCCGGCCACGAAGAGACCGCCCCGGGCGATGGCCAGGATGATGTCGGGTCGGTATCCGTCGTCGGCGACCTGCCGGGCGAGGGAACGGACGGCGGTGCCGTAGAGATCCCACGTGAGTGTCTCGCGTGGTTCGGTCATCGGCCTATGTTCCCACGTTCTCGTGCCCCCGCACCACCCGCATCGCCGACCCGCCGTGACGAGTCATCTGGGGTGGGCGTCTCCACTTCCTGAGAAGCCCACCCCGGTCGCCGTAAGCTTCGGCCGGTGTTCGGAGACCTCGTCACACCCGCCGCTCTCGTCGACGTAGACGTCTTCGCGGCCAATACCGGGCGGGGCGTCCGGCGGGCTGCGGAACTCGGTGTCGACCTCCGACCTCACGCGAAGACGGTCAAGAGTCCGGAGTTGCTGGGGAGTGTCGTCGCCGCCGGTGCGAGCGGGCTCACCGTCTCGACCCTGGGAGAACTGCGCACGCTGGCGGCCGTGAGCACCGACATCATGTACGCGGTGCCGGTCGCGGCCGGTAAGAGTTCCGCCCTGTTGGAGGCGCTCGGCGATGCCCCGATCCGACTGACGGTCGTCGTCGACTCGGTGTCGGGGCTCTTCGGAGTGCCGTCCGATCCCCGAATCGACGTCGCCATCGAGATCGACTGCGACGGACATCGCGGGGGAGTACGTCCCGACGATCCGCGTGTGTACGACCTGGCAGACCAGATCGGCGAGCATCACCGGTTGCGAGGCGTGATGACGCACGGCGGTGGCTCGTACCTGCTGGGCGCTTCCGAGGTCCCGATGCTCGCTGCGGCCGAGCGCGACGCCGTGGTCGGCGTCGCCGCCGGGCTCCGCGATCGCGGTCACGACGTCGATCTGGTCAGCGTGGGGTCGACGCCTACCTTCTTCGGCGTCGATCACTTGAGTGGTGTGAGCGAGGCGCGACCGGGGGTGTACCTGTTCGGCGACCTCTCGATGGTGGCCCTCGGCGTGATGCGCCCGACGGAATTGGCGCTCTCCACGCTCGCAACGGTCGTGGGGGTCGTCGACCGCGGCCACCGGGCGCTCATCGATGCCGGATGGTCCGCTCTCTCCCAGGATCGGGGAGTACCGGCGCTGGAGGGCTTGACCGGGCTCGGGAGCGTCACCACCGCCGGACTCGACCGTTCCGACTCTGAACTGATCGTCTCGGAGGCCAATCAGGAACACGGGTTCGTCACGATGCGAACCGGCGGTCCAACCGGTCTCGAAGTGGGCGAGCGTGTGCGCGTGTGGCCGAACCACGCTTGTGCCACTGGCGAGATGCACTCTCGACTGGCGTTGGTGCGAGGTGAAGAGGTGATCGGACGGGCCGAACGGCCGCGCGGATGGGGACCTGCGTGACGCCGAGGTCCCGTCTTTCGACGCCTGCTCTTCACCCTCACTCCCGCCTGACCCGAATTGGGTTGGTTTTCGCGGGCGGGTAGCCTTTTCCTCGGACGTTTTCACGTCTGGTTCCCCCGAAGAGAGGTGAGTGATGCGCGCTGTCGCGTCCTACGCCGCAGGGATTCTCACACTCGTGATGATCCTCGCTTCCGGAGGGGCTTGGACTCTCACCGATGAAGCCCCGCTCCTTCCCGTGCAACTCAATTCCGGTCATGCGGCATTTCCGTACGAAACGGACATCGCCCCACCGACAGCCGCGGTCGAACTTCGGCCGCTGCCCCCAGGCTGTCGACCCGGACTGGTCGGTGCGACGTGCGCCATCACCGTGGTGGCAGGCGGCCTGGAGATGCCGCGCGACGCCTACGACCTCGTGCCGGACGAAGTGGCGCAAGTCTCGGACTGGCGCCCCCTCGTCGAACAGTTCTTCGAGCCGCGCCACGTGGATCGTGCTCTTCGAGTGATCGCGTGCGAATCAGGTGGCCGGGTGGCAGCCAAGAACCCGACATCGACCGCCTCCGGTCTCTTCCAGCATCTGGCGAGCATGTGGCCTGAGCGGTCTGCCGACGCAGGATGGCCAGGCGCCGACGTGTTCGATCCGGTGGCGAATGTGGCCGTGGCGGCATGGCTCGTGTACGACTTCGGCGGATGGTCACACTGGAATCCGAGCCGGGGCTGTTGGCGCTGAGTTCGGGCGATCGTGCAGCCCAAGTGACAGCCGCAGGCTCGGATTTGGGCCCTCCGACCCAGCCCATGTCCTTCAAGTCGGCGGGACTGACGGCCGATGGTGTTGTGGGACCTTGCAGAATGACCATTGTGAACAACAACGCCACCGTACATTCCGGACTCCTGGTGACTGGCGCCGGCGACGCACTCGACATCGATGTCGAGTTGATCGGCGGACGCACCCTGCGCATGAGCGCTGCGGGCGGCGAGCTCGGGACCTGGCCCATCGAAGACTGCCGGATCGAAGCTGATCCGACTGGAGACGGGTCGTTCAGGATCGTGGTCGATGGCGACGACGCGATCTTTACCGCCGTCGATCCAGAAGGCTTCAGCTCGCTCGTCGCCATCATCAAGGAGCGGGGCGTCGGATCCGACAGCGACGACGACTCGTCCCCTCCTCCCTCAGCTGTCCCGACCACCGATGCGGAGTCGGCCGATGATCCGGTCGCCTTTCCTTTCACGCCGGCGCCGCCCCCCACCTCTCATACAGATCTCGCCGCCTTCGAGAACCTCGACGACGTGATCAGCGACGATCGGCTCTCCGAAGGACATCTCCTCTCCGAGGAGGACGTCGTTCCGACCGTGGACCTCGATCCTGCTCCGAGCTCCGACCGTGCGCCGTCGACGGGAGATCTGGAGGAGGATCAATCCGACGCGACCGAACCCGAGGCTGCAGAGACCGCCGGTCCGCGGTTCGGTGGCTCTGCTCTCGACCGGGTCTCGTCGGCCATCGGGTCGATGGCGTCCACGGC
>JBBDWN010000109.1:15950-19180 GCA_040902855.1 Acidimicrobiia bacterium
GGTCTCGCGCTCCTGCTTGAAGGAGAGCGGCGCCATCGGGTCGATGACGACGCGTTCGTCGGAGACAGAACGCGACGCCGAAGGCGGCGCAACCGGCGAGGAGTACGTCCTTGGGCCGAACACCGTGGCCGAAGACGCGTTGTTCGCCCAGCGCACTCTGCGCGGCTATCAGGTGAAGGACGCCAAACAGAGCCAGCGGAAGAAGATCGCCGGGCTCATTGCCGGAGTCGCCGCAGTTGTCGCACTGTTCGCATTCGTCACCCCACCCGCCATCGAGTTCATCCAGAACTACGAAGGTGGGGCGCAGCCCCCACTGACGCTCCCGGTGTCGGAGACCACCGTCGGGCCGTCGACGACCGTGACAGAAGACGTGCCGACGACGACGACCCCACCGGCCCCGGTCGGCGACGTGATCTTCGACAAGCCGTCAGCCGTGTTCGTCGCCGCCTGGGACGCCGCCGGCGGTCCGGTTGACCAAGTCCTGGAATTCGGCGCCAATCCGGTGCTCGGCCCGTTCGAAGAGCGGTTCACGCCCTTCCTTTCCCTCGTCGGCGTGGTCCAGCCGGATGGAACTCTCGACGAGTTCGCCCTAGAGATCGATCCGAGCGGACCTGCGGAATACGACAGGGTGGGCATCCAGGCGCTTGGCGTCGCCATCGCCACGGTTGAACCAGACCGTACGCCCCAGCAGAGAGCCTCCCTGCTGGGCGAGTTGGGTCTGAACGTGCGGCAGCCGCTGCTCGAAGGGATCAACGGAACGGTCGAATCAGCGGGGCTGTTGTACACCCTCGTCTACGACGAGTCGACCACCCTGCTCACCCTCACCGTGGCGCCTGCGAACTGATTGCGACCTCGGTCGATCCTGGAGCGAGACGGACGGACTGGTTGTCGACCTCGACGTCGAGCGGGTTGCCGTCCAGTGTGAAGGTCATCTGATTTCGCCGCAGCATGATCCGGAGCCGTCGCCCGCGATGCGGCAAATTTACGGTCAGATGGTCCCACTCATCGGGAAGGCGAGGGCTGAATGAGATGCGGTCGCCGTGGCGCCGGAGTCCGAGGAAGCCGTGGACGAGAGCCAGCCAGACGCCGCCCGCCGACGCCATGTGCACGCCGTCGGTCGTGTTTCCCGCAAGGTCGGCCAGATCCATGAAGAGTGCGTGCATGAAGTGCTGCATCGCCTTGTCGGCATAACCGATCTCGGAAGCCATGATCGCCTGCACGCTGGCCGACAATGATGAGTCACCCGTCGTGATGGGGTCGTAGTAGTCGAAGTTGGCCCGCTTTAGTTCCGGACTGAACTCTTCGCCGAGCAGGAAGTCGGCGAGCACGACGTCGGCCTGCTTCAGCACCTGGAACCGGTAGATCACCAGAGGATGGAAGTGGAGCAGCAGCGGGTACTTCGTGGGCGGGACACCGTCGAAGTCCCACGGCTCTTTCTTCAGGAAGTCGTCATCTTGGGGTGTGATCTTCAGGTCTGGATCGTGTGGGATGTAGATGGCATCAGCCGCGAGACGCCAACGGGTGATCTCATCAGGTTCGATTCCGAGCCGGTCGACGAGGTCCGTCCACCGCTGCGGGTGTTCTTCTGCCATGCGGCTCGCCACCTCGGCGGCGTAGCGCATGTTCATCCTTGCCATGGCGTTCGTGTAGGCGTTGTCGTCGACGAGGGCCGTGTACTCGTCGGGGCCTGTCACGCCATGAATGTGGAACCTGTGGTTCCGGTAGAAGCCGAGGTCTTCGAAGAGGCGGGCGGTCTCGACGGCGATCTCGACCCCGAAGTCCCACAGGAACTCTTCGTCTCCCGTCGCCTCGGTATACGTCCGGATGGCGTAGGTGACGTCTGCATTGATGTGGTATTGCGCCGTCCCTGCCAGGAAGTAGGCCGAGGCTTCTTCGCCGGTGATCGTCCGCCATGGAAACAGTGCTCCGCGTTGTGACAGTTCTGCTGCCCGGTGGCGTGCCGCGTCGAGCATGTGGTATCGGTGGAGGAGAATCTCGCGCGCCTTGTCCGGCAGTGCTCTTGCCAGGAACGGCAGCAAATAGATCTCGGTATCCCAGAAGTAGTGCCCGTCGTACGCCTGGCCGGTGAGGCCCTTCGCAGGAATCGATCCATCCTTCAACTGGGCGCTTGCCTGGAACATCTGGAACAGCGTCCACCGCACTGCCCGCTGGGTGTCCGGCGTTGTGCCGACTTCGATGTCGGCACGATCCCACAGCGCCGACAGGACGTCGGCCTGGGCGGTCGCCAGGCCGTCGAAGCCGATCTCGATGCACCGGTCCAGATCATCCGCCACTGCCCGTCTATCCGCCTCCTCCGGCCGCTCGGAGCATCGCCGGTAATGGGCGAATTTCTCCACCGCGAAAGGTCTCTCAGGCGTCACTTCTGCGGTGAAGCGATGGCCGAAGTCGTCGGCGTCGCGGTTCAGCGCGACCTCTGCAGGCTGGGAAAGGCGATGGTCGACGGACGCGATCAGCCCTAGCCCGCTGTGGGCCGTGATCCAACCCTGAGAGAAGCGCAACCCGTCGAGCGTCGCGGCGCGCGGTTCGAGCACACGGTGCGAGAACGACTGGGCGAGTCGTGGATCATCTTCGGTCATGTCTTCGGCCTGCTGACGGTCCTGACGGTTCACCATCCGGGAGGTGACGACCACCCTGGCCGGACGATCGACATGCACCGTGACCGAAAATGCTGCCACCTCACGCATCGCCAGCGAGACGAGACGGCGGAAGTGCACGGTCGCCTGCGTTCCGGACGCGGCCGTAAAAGAGACCCGACGCTCGAGCACTCCCTGGCGGAAGTCGAGCCAGCGCCGCTGGGTGAGATCCCCCAGTTTGTTGAGTGAGAGTCGGGTTCCGTCGACCTCGACCCGGATGGACGTGGCGTCGGGTACGTTCACGATCGTCTGGCCCGTGCGTGCCAACCCGAACGCCGTCTCGGCATGGGTGATGGGCCACGTCTCGTGGAATCCATTGATGAACGTTCCGTGTAAGTGGACCGGCGTCCCTTCGTCGACCGTGCCGCGTATGCCGAGATACCCGTTGGAGAGAGCGAACGTCGTCTCGGTGAGATAGAGGAAACGCGGAGCGAACGACTCCTCGACGAGGGCCCACGGATCGCTGGGATACACGTCGGCAGGAAGGTCGGTCCGGTGGCGTCCGATCATCCGCCGGAGACTAGGTGAGAGCCGCCAGGACATCGTTCCGCTTGAAACGTCAGGACATCGTTCCGG
>JBBDWN010000110.1:0-2736 GCA_040902855.1 Acidimicrobiia bacterium
ACGAACGCGCGGCGCGGGCGGCATGACCCGCCGAGTGGCTTCCGCTGTCGTCTTCGGGGCCTCGGCCGCGGTCCTGGTCGTCGAACTCGCCGCCGTCCGGCTGCTGGCGCCCTACGTCGGGCAATCCCTCGAAACGTTCACCGCGATCGTGACCGTCGTCCTTGCGGGCATTTCGTTCGGAACGTGGATGGGTGGGCGGGCGGCGGACCGTTCCGGGGACCTGCCGAGACTCATCGGCTCGGAGCTGTTGGTGGGAGGGGCGCTCGCCATCGCAGTCGTTCCATTGATCGATCTCGTCGGACCCCTGGTCGCCGGTGCCGGCGGCGCAGGCCTGATCCTCATCGCGATCGTCGCGCTATTCGCCCCGTCGGCGTTCCTCAGCGCGGTGTCGCCGGCGGTCGTGCGACTGTCTCTCGCCAGCCTCGACGAAACGGGTGCCACGGTCGGGCGCTATTCGGCGATCGGGACGGCGGGGGCAATCCTCGGATCGCTGGCCACCGGGTTCGTACTCGTGCCGCTCATCGGCACAACCGCCATCGTCGTCGGGACGGGTGCGCTGGCAGTTCTGGCGGGGACGGCCGTGCGGGTCAGACGGTTGGCGACCCTGCTGGCGGTCATCGGCGCACTCGTCGTCGGCGCCTCTCTGGCGGTCGTGGCCGGCGACCGGTGCGACCACGAGACTCGCTACTACTGCGTCAGGATCCTCGAAGACCCGGAACGGGAGTCGGGGCGACGTCTCGTCCTCGACGACCTCTCGCACTCGTACGTCGACCTGGACGATCCGACGCATCTCGAATTCGCCTACACGCGGATGCTGGCGGCGGTCGCCAACGCCCAGGCACCGGGCCGGGTCGACGTCACATTCCTCGGAGGCGGGGCCTTCACGCTCCCTGCATGGCTCGATGCCGAACGGCCCGGATCGACATCGACGGTTCTCGAAGTCGACACCGCCCTGCCGGGAATCGTCGCCCAGGAGTTGCCTCCCCCGCCCCGCATCCCCACCCATCTCCTCCTCGGCGACGGACGCGCTTCGATGCGAACACTCGCCGACGAAAGTGCGGACGTCGTCGTCGGAGACGCCTTCGGAGGCCGGGCGGTTCCCTGGCATCTCACCACCGTGGAGTTCAACGACGACATCGACCGGATCCTGCGGCGCGACGGGCTGTACATCGCCAATGTGATCGACGGACCGCGCATGGAGCTCGTCCGAGCCATCGCGTCAACCCTGGGCGAGACCTGGCCCCACGTTGCGGTGCTGACGACACCGGAACGCTTCGAGCAGGGCGGAAACCTCGTCGTCGCCGCCAGTCATGCGCCGATCGATTCCGACGCGGTGATCGCCGAGAACCTCGCCTTCGGGCTCGACGTGATCGTGTTGACGGGAACCGACCTCGATGCCTTCGTCGACGGCGCCCAGGTCCTCACCGACGACCACGCACCAGTGGATCAGCTGCTGGGCTGAAGTCCGGCCGGGCTAGATCCAGTACCCGTCCATGCGGGCGAGCACCTGCAACATCGTCTCGTCGGATCCGGCGCCTATCGCCTGCAGCCGGGAGTCCCGCATGTATCGGCCGGTCCACGTCTCTTCGATGTATCCGATACCGCCGTGGAACTGGAGACACCAGTCGGCCACCTCGCGGCTCAGGCGCCCCGACTTCCACTTGGCGATCGTTGCCATCCGCGTCACGTCGTCGCCACGGGCGTGGGCAGTCGCGATCACGTAGTTGTACTGCTGGAACATGTCGACCTCGGCGGCGAGTTCGGACAATCGGTACTGCAGGTACTGGTTCTTCATGAGCGGCTTGCCGAACACGATCCGCTCCTTGAGGTACTCCTTGGTGCGGTCGAGCGCCCGCTGCATCGACGCCCCCACCGAATACGTCGACCACATGCGCTCGACGACGAACTGGTTCATCTGCTGTTGGAAGCCCTGACCTTCCACCCCGATCACGTTGGAGACCGGGACCCGCATGTCGCTGAACGAGAGAAGACCGGTGTCAGAGGCGCGCATCCCGAGCTTGTCGAGCTTCTTCGAGACTTCGAATCCGGGGGCGGACGTCTCGACGACGATCTGACTCATTCCGTTGTATCCGCCTTCGTCCGACGTCCGGGCGAGCAGGCACATCCAGTCGGCTTGGAGCGAGTTGGTGATGTACATCTTCGAACCGTTGATGACGTACTCGTCGCCGTCACGAACGGCCCTGGTGCGAATCGCCGCAACGTCGGAACCGGCATCGGGTTCGGTGACGGCGATCGAAGTGACCATCTCGCCGCGAATCGCCGGAGCCAGGTACTTCTCGCGAAGCTCATCTGAGCCGAAACGGTGCAGTGAGTACGTCGCCATATCGGCTTGCACGCCGACGGCCATGCCGATGGCGCCGAGGTCGGCTCGGCCGAGTTCTTCGGCGAGGATGACCTTGAAGAAGTGATCGGCGCCCATGCCGCCCCACTTGGGGTCGTATTCGATGCCGAAGAAGCCGAGTTCGCCCATCTGGGCGAAGACGTCGTGGAGGGGCATCATGCCTGCCTCTTCCCACTCGTCGGCCTTGGGGTTGATCTCGGCTTCGACGTAGTCGCGCACCAGTTTGCGGAACTGCCGGTGCTCATCGGTCCACTGCATCACACGCTCCAGAGATCTCGCCCCGCCCGCACCTTACAGACCACCCGTTCCGGAACTACTGGTCGCAAACCCAGGGTTCAGGACCACCTATACGGTGGTTTTCGCGCACGAGTTCA
>JBBDWN010000111.1:0-1551 GCA_040902855.1 Acidimicrobiia bacterium
TCGTTGGGTGAGGTTCACAACCCGTGACCCCGTGTGGCTCACGGTGCCCTGGGAGGGCACGCCGGAGCGCCATCAACTCGAGTCACATCAGCGCGGCGACGAGCAGCGTGGTGCCGACCGTGGCCAGGATGCCCGGGAGGATGATTCGTCGCAGCTTTCCGTGTCCGACCGCCAGCACGATGGCTCCCTTCACCAGCGTGTTGGTTGCCGCTGCCAGGGCGATCGCAGTGGCAGCCGTGCTGTCGGCGATCGTCCCGTCCCCGATCGACAGTTCAGCCAGCGACAGAGTGATGGCGTCGACGTCGGCGATACCGGAGGCGACCGCTGAGAAGTACACGCCGGCGTCACCGAAGGACTCTGATGCAGCCTTGGAGATGATCAGGATCACCCCGTAGAGGAGACCGAACTGCAGCGCCGGCATCAGCCGGAACGGGTTCTTGAACTCTGCGTCTTCGAGTGGGCTGCTGCCTCGGCGCTGGCGGGCATAGATGAAGGATGCCGCTGTCAGACCTGCCACGCCACCAGCAGTGATCGACGGCCACACCTCCGAAAGCAACGCGGGGTTGACGACTGCAACTTCGACGATGACCCGGGCGAACATGATCACCCAGGCCATGAGCAGTCCCAACGCCAACGGGTAGGCCAGTTGGTCTGACTTCTTGCTCTGGCCCGACAACGTGAGTGTGGCGGCGGTCGAAGAGACGAGGCCTCCGAGGATGCCCGTGAGAACCACGCCGCGCTGCGGGCCCACGAACTGGATGAGGGCGTATCCCACGAAGGACAGTCCGGAGATGAACAGGACCATCAGTCCGACACGGAACGGGCTGGCGGCATCGAACGGTGACGGTCCGAACGTCTCGGTGGGGAGGATCGGAAGCACGAGCAGGGCGAGTACCGCAAATTTCACCGTGGCATAAACGTCCTGCGGGTTGAGATTCGCCGCCAGCTTTCGGGTCTGAGGCTTGAGCGTCAGCAGTGTCGTGGTTGCCACACCGATCGCCGCCGCCACAGCGAGGTTGCCGACCACTGCCAACCCCCCGGACAGGAAGACGACGGTGGCCGCAACCTCCGTCGTCTGACCGACATCGCCGTCCCGGGTGGTGGATACGAAATACCCGATGAAGATGAGCGCGCCGATGAGCAACAAGGCCGCAACGAAGATGGCCGGATTCGACAAGGCATCGGCCAAGTGCGCGGCCACGCCGCCGGCCAGCCCTATGAGGGCGAACGTCCGGGCCCCGGCGAACATCTCCTTCTCCGAATCGTGACCTGCGTACTCGCGCTGCAACCCCACAAGGAGACCTATGGCGAGAGCGGCACCAAGTCTGGCGAAGAGGTCTGCGATGTCGATGGTCTGTCACCGCCGGGTGGTCGGTCGTGTCAGGGAGCATACGGTCGAACCGAGGGGGGCCGGGGCGGGCCCCCGGCAGTGGCCGCCGTCGCCCCCGAGGTGGCCGTGGTCCCCGTCGAAGCAGACGTCCCGGCCGGCGCCGTCGGGCCAGGCACCGTCGTCGCGAACGTCCCGCCGGGGGGCGCCGGTGATGTGGCCGG
>JBBDWN010000111.1:1561-18899 GCA_040902855.1 Acidimicrobiia bacterium
CCGGGGGGGCCCGTGACGGGCCCCCTCGGTTCGTGAGTCGGGCGGTTGCTGTCAGCGCTCGAGCTTGTCTGCGGAGGCGATCCAGCCTTCGATGGTGCTGCGGGACGGCATCCGGTCAGGGGACAGGGCCGCCAGACGATCGCTCATCGTCTCCGCGTCGGCAGCGGCGACCATCGAGATCGAGACGTACCCGGCTTCTCGCAAGAGTCCGTCGTAGGCGTCGTCGATGCCGTCGATCGCCTTCAGATGGATGCGCGAGCGCCAGGATTTGATCCGTCCGGTGGCGATACCGGTCGCATCGGAGAATCGCTTCGTGGAGTCTTCGTCGTCGGTACGAGCCATGAAGGCGGCGACAGTTGTCACTCCTTCGGTCCGCATCCGCTCGGCGTAGGCCTCGCCGACTCCAGGGATCTCGGCGACATCGTTGACCGGCGATGTGGCAGTTGCAGCGAGTCCCTGCATGGTGTCGCGCAGCGTCGCCGCAGCTTCAGGACCGTCGCGGCGGATGCGGGTGATCATCCGATCGACGAGTTCCTCGCCTTCGAGGGCCCATCGGTCGATGTCGTCCCGTGCCGACGTTGACAGCTTCTCGGCGGATGCTTCGAGCGTGGCGCGGGCATCAGTCAGCCTCTCCATCAGGGCGTTGACTGCGCTGACCGGGATTCCGACTGCGGTGTTGGCGATGCGTTGCATGGTGGACTGTGTCATGTGTCACCTCATGGTGTGTCGTCGTGATGAGTACATACCCGCCAGACGCCAGACCGAAACGTGCCGGTACGATGCGGCGCCGATGGCCACCGTCTCCGAAGTCCTTTCCCGCCTCGACGTGGCGGCGCCTGCCTCGTCGGCGGCATCGTGGGACCCGGCCGGTTTGCAGCTTGGGAACAGCGCGGCCGATGTCGGCAGCGTCGGCGTCTGCCACGAGGTCACCGAAGAGGTTGTCGATGCCGTCGAGGCCAGCCGACCCGATCTTCTCATCACCTACCACCCGCTGCTGTTTCGACCCACGAACCGGTTCGTGACGGGGGCGACGCCCACTGGCCGTGCTTGGCGTCTCGCTCGTGTCGGTGTTTCTGTTGCCGTCACCCACACGTCTTTCGACGCGGCCCCCGGAGGG
Source organism: Acidimicrobiia bacterium (assembly GCA_040902855.1). Taxonomy (GTDB): domain Bacteria; phylum Actinomycetota; class Acidimicrobiia; order Spongiisociales; family ZC4RG35; genus DATHWB01. Next base: position 2,679 of record JBBDWN010000111.1, read on the forward strand.
ACGTCCGACTCGCTGGCCGACGTCCTCGGGCTCTCGGATCTCCGGCCGTTTGGTCCGTCCGGGCCGGCGCCTTCGGCCAAGATCGTCACGTTCGTGCCTGCCGAGGCGCTCGAGGCAGTTGCGAGTGGGATGACCGACGCCGGTGGCGGTCGGATCGGCAACTATTCGGGGTGCAGCTTCCGGATCGCCGGGACGGGCGCGTTCGAGGCAGGTGAGGGGGCTGCACCGACCGTTGGAGATGCGGGTACGAACCGCGTCGACGAAGTTCGTCTCGAAATGCTCGCTTCGCCGGCAACCGCTGATGCGGTGATCGCCGCGATGGTCGCGGCCCATCCGTACGAGGAGCCCGCATATGACGTCTATGAGACCGTCTCGAATGGACGGTTCATCGGACGGGTCGGGCGCCACAGCGGCTCTTTCGACGCGCTCGTCGACCAGGTCGGTACGAGCCTGGGCCAGGTCGGCCTGCGGGTCACGAAGGCTTCAGACCGAGCGGACGCGGTGGCGGTGCTCCCCGGATCGGGCGCATCGTTCCTCGCATCGGCCAGAGCGGCAGGGGCGGATGTCATCGTCACCGGCGACGTCGATCACCATCGGGCGCTCGAAGCCCGTGACCAGGGCATGTCGATCATCGACGCCGGCCATGCCGCCACCGAACGTCCCGGAATGGTCGCGCTGGTCGAGGCAGTGCGGCGCGCATGCTCAGAAGCGACCCTGATCGACCTCACCGGCTACGACCCGACGCCATGGCGATAGCCTCGCCTCCCGCACGAACGACGGAGCTTTGATGGAGATCCCTGCCCTTTCCGACCTGCTCGACCTGCAAGAGGTCGATCTTCAGGTCGATCGGCTGCTCGAACGGCGCTCGTCGCTGCCCGAACTCGCGCGGTACCGCCAGGCCAACGAGAAGCGTCGGGCGCTCGAGTCCGATCTTGGAGAGATCCAGGTCCGACATCGCCAGATGTCGCTGGACCTCGACAAGGCGGAGGGCGAGCTCGAGATGCTCGAATCCCGCCTCCAGGAGTCAGAGACCCGCCTGTACGCGGGTGGGATGAGCGGGCGCGAAACCGAGCACAAGCGGTTGGAGGTGACCTCGTTGCGCGGTCAGCAGAGTGCGCTCGAAGAGCGGGTGCTCAAGCTTCTCGACACGCAAGAGGCCCTCGACGCCGAGGTCGCCGCCGCCGAGCAGGCCATCTCCGACGCCCTCACCATCGAGAAGGATCTCGAGGCGCGGATCGGGGAGCAGTGGAAGGAGATCGACCTGGAGTTGGGTCGTCGCGAAGAGCGGAAGTCCGAGATCGTGCCTTCGATCCCGGCTGACCTTCTCGACCTCTATGAAACGCTGCGCAAGACCAAGGAGGGTGTGGCTGTCGGGCGGCTCGAACACGGCCACTGTGGCGGCTGTCACCTGGCGTTGTCGTCACCCGAGCAGTCTGAGGCCCAGGAGTACGACCCGCCGCGATGCACCCACTGTCGCCGCATCCTCGTGTTCTGACAAGGTGATCGCCTGGCACGTCGGGGCGACGCTTTTCCTGTTCCGGTGGATCTTCCGCGACCCGAAAGTGGACGTGCGCTTTCTCGTTCTCGGAGCGCTCCTCCCCGACCTCGTCGACCTCCCGCTCGGTACCCTGCTGCTGGCAGAGTCTCTCTCCACTGGCGAGGCGTGGATGCATTCCCTGGCGGCGCCGTCCGTCGTGACCGCGATGATCCTGCTCGCCACCCGGCGAGGTCGGCGGCGACGGGCATGGATGGCTCTGGCGGTCGGAATGTTCTTTCATCTCCTCCTCGACGGGATGTGGACCAACACGGAGGTCTTCCTCTGGCCGCTGTTCGGCGAGATCCCAACCGGACCGAACCCCTATTGGGCGGATGTCTGGACACGGGCGTTGTCGGATCCGTGGCGGTGGGTGCGTGAAGTGGTCGGCGTGGCCTACCTCGCCTCGGTGTGGGTGCAGTCGGGACTGGGGGAATCGGAGCGCAGGCACGAACTGCTTCGAACCGGCAGGCTGCAGGGGGTGTCGTGAAACGGCTGCTGATTCGCACGCTGAGCTGCTGTCTCGTTCTGACTGCCTGCGGCGGGGAGTCGCAACCGACTTCGACCAGCATCGAGTCGCGACCGAACACGACGCCCGAAGTCGTGTTCGCCGAACTCGTCGAGGCGCTCGAAGCGGGTGAGCCGGAGCGGACGGCTGCGCTCACGGACCCTCTCCAGATTCCCTTGCTCGTGATTGCCGAGGGCGTAGGGGCAGGCCAGGTTGCCGATCTCACCGCCGCGGATCGCACGATGGTGACCGTCAATTTCTGGCAGGGGTTCGCCGAACAGCTCAGTAGCTCTCTCGGCGCCGGATTCGCCCAGCTGCAGAGTGGCGAGCTGGGTCGGGTGGAAGTCGCGGGATCTCAGTTTGCGACGGTCGATCTCGTGTTGCCGGCCGATGCCTCGGCGCGGCGCCTCGTGTTCCGTGACACCGACGAGGGCTGGGTCGTCGACCTCATCGCCAGCTTTCCCTCACCGCTGCTCGGACTCATCCCTGACGCCGCCCAGGCGATTCGGGCCTCCGGGGACGTCGCACTCAGCGAGACGCTCCGAACCTACGAAGCCAGCGTCCGATTCGTCCTTGCCGATGCAGAGATCGATCCCCGCCTCCACCAGGCTGCCACGGCCGCCCTCGAAGCAATCGGCCGATGACGGTCGAGTTGTGGGGCGCGATGCAATAGGGTCCATGCAATGAGCACAGGCGAATGGATCACATACAAGAAGGCGCTCGCCGCCATTGGAACCAATGAGCGGTATGCCGAGGTGATCCGCAAGGGGACGATGTCGGCCGGGCTGTACGCCCCGCACGAGTCTGACGACCAGGAGCCGCACGACCAGGACGAGGTCTACGTGGTGATCGACGGGAGCGGTTTCTTCCGTATCGGTGAAGACCGTGAGCCGTTCGGTCCCGGCGACCTGTTGTTCGTGCCTGCCGGCGTCGACCATCGATTCGAGAGTTTCACCCCGAATTTCTCCGTGTGGGCGGTGTTCTACGGGCCGACCGGCGGCGAGTCTCCCGGGAGCTGATCAGTTCTCGGCGGCCTGCCGCAGCCGGGGTAGGACGTCGGACCCGAGCATTCCGATCAGTGCCTCCTGATCGAGCGACGCCATCTGGATCGTGACGATGTCGGCGTCGAGCTCTTCGACGAGCGGGAGGTAGACCTCGACGATGTCGTCGGCGGTGGAAACCATGGCGTACCGACCGAGTACCTCTTCTCGCGGGAGCTCGTCTGCCCGCTCCCGCAGGGTTTGCGGGTCGACCGCCTCGAGTCGTCCCGGTGCGCGAAGCCCGCGCCACGAGTAGAGAGCTTCCCAGGCTTCGTCGTCGTTGTCGGCCTTGATCGACCAGCGGGTGGTGAGGAGCTTGGGAGCAGGGCGCCCGGCCTCCGCCGCGGCGATTCTGGCAGGCTCGATCACGTTCTCGATCGTGTCAGCCGGAACCTTGACCGAGGTGATGATCCCTTCGGCCTTCTCGGCTGCCAATGCCGCCGACTTGGGACCACCGGCTGCCAGCCACAACGGGACGGGTCCGATGGGCGGCGAATAGAGCCGGGCGCGGTCTGTCTGGTAGTACTCGCCTTGGTAGGTCAGCTTTTCGCCGTCGAGCAGGCGCCGCATGATCTCCAGAGCTTCTGTCATGCGAGCCGCCCGTTCCTTGTAGGCCGGGAAGGTGTACCCGAGCGGTCCCTCGTTGATGTTCTCGCCGGTTCCCACCCCGAGATTGAAGCGGCCGCCGCTCAGTCGGTCGAGCGTGGCGGCGGCTTGGGCGACGACTCCCGGATGGAAGCGCCACAGGGGTGTGGTCACGCCGGTGGCGAACTCGAGTTTGGAGGTGGCTTGAGCCATTGCTCCGATGGTGGCAAAGGCGAAGCCGGCGGCGGACTTGTCGTCGACCCAGGGATGGAAGTGTTCTGACACGACGACCATGTCGAAACCTGCTTCTTCGGCAAGCATTGCATGTCGCACCAGTTGCTCGGGCTGCCACTGCTCGTGGCCGCAGAAGTATGCAAACTTCGTCATGGAAATGTCCTCCGGGGATCCGTCGAGCGGACCCTAGACCGGTTGCGATACCGCTCCGCATCGGAGGAGATACCGTCGCGGCGATGAACTCCTCAGATCTCGCAGTCTTTCCGAAGGTCCAACTCCACGAGCATCTCGACGGAGGGTTGCGGCCACAGACCATGATCGAGTTGGCAGACGAAGGCGGGTATTCGGCGCTCCCGAGCACCGATGCGGCCACCCTCGCGGACTGGTTTCATCAGACCGTGAAGGTGGGCGGGCTGCCCGGTTACCTCGCCACCTTCGAGCACACGATCTCGGTGCTGCAGACTCCGGATGCGATCGAGCGGGTGGCCTACGAGTCGGCACTCGACTTGGCCGATGACGGCGTGATCCACGCCGAAGTGCGCTTCGCGCCCGAACTGAACACCCGGACCGGACTCAGCCTCGACGACGTGATCGAGGCGTCCCTCGCCGGCTTTGCCAGGGGGAGCAGGGCACGGGACATCGAGGTGGGTCTGATCGTCGACGGGATGAGGCAGGAGCGGCGCACGCTGGAGGCGGCGCGGGCGGCTGTCCGTTGGCGGGATCAGGGGGTGGTCGGATTCGACATCGCCGGTCCCGAAGCCGGATTCCCGCCTGCTGACCACCTCGAAGCCTTCGAGGTTGCTCGGGCCGGTGGTCTGGGTATCACCATTCACGCCGGGGAGGCTCACGGTCTCTCCTCGATCGCCGAAGCGCTCCACGCCTGCGGCGCGGATCGCATCGGTCACGGCGTCCGCATCGTCGATGACATCGAAGGGAATCGGTTGGGCCCTCTCGCCGCCGAGATCAGGGAACGAGGGGTCGCGCTCGAGATGTGCCCGCGGTCGAATGTCGACACCGGCGCCGTGACCGGGCTCGCCGACCATCCGATCGACCGGCTCCGCCGGCTCGGTTTCACTGTGACGGTCAACTGCGACAACCGCCTGATGAGCGACACTTCGCCGGTGTCCGAGCTTCAGAATCTGATGGAGGCTTTCGGTTGGGGAGTCGACGAGGTCAGGGCGGTCAACCGCAATGCCGCCGAGGTCGTGTTCGCCTCCGATGCCCGCCGCCGGGAGCTGGTGGAACGGATCGACGGTCATCGGATGTGAGCATCCGATAATGCCGAGCGGGGCGTAGGGTCCGACCGATGGGATCTCAGCCATCCACCATCGCCGAACTGCGGTCTTCCGGCTGGACGGATCGAGGCGTCAAGGAAGAAATCCGCCAGAACCTGTTGGCCCGGATGCGGGCGGGCGGGGAACTCTTCCCCGGGATCGTCGGATACGACGACACCGTGCTTCCTGCGCTCGAACGGGCGATCCTCGCCGGCCACGACATGATCATCCTCGGAGAGCGCGGCCAGGCCAAGACGCGTCTGATCCGCCGTCTCGTCGACCTGCTCGACGACCAACTCCCCGTGATCGACTCCTGTGAGATCAACGACTCGCCGTATGCGCCTGTGTGCGCCTCCTGCCGGGCCAGGGTGGCGGCCGAGGGGGACTCCGTCGGCATCCGTTGGATCGGTCCGGAAGACCGGTTCTCCGAGAAGCTCGCCACGCCGGACACCGCGGTCGCAGATCTCATCGGTGACGTCGATCCGATCCGGGTCGCAGAAGGACGCTATCTGTCCGACGAACTCGTCATCCACTACGGCCTGGTGCCCCGCACGCACCGGGGGATCTTCTCGATCAACGAACTGCCTGACCTGCCTCCCCGCATCCAGGTGTCGCTCCTCAACATCCTCGAAGAGCGCGACATCCAGATCCGCGGGTTCACCGTCCGTCTGCCACTCGACATCCTGATGGTGGCGACCGCCAACCCGGAGGACTACACGAATCGGGGCCGGATCATCACTCCACTCAAGGACCGGTTCGGCTCGGAGTTGCGGACGCACTACCCGATGGATCGTCTCATGGAAATCGACATCATGCGACAGGAGGCGAAGTCGCCTGCGCCTGGCATCGAGGTCGTCGTCCCCGATTTCCTCGAGGACGTGATCGCCGAGTTCACCCACCAGATTCGCGGTTCGGGCCACGTCAACCAGCGTTCAGGAGTGTCGGTTCGCCTCTCCATCTCGAACTTCGAGACGCTCGTCGCCTCTGCCATTCGAAGGGCCGTTCGGACAGGGGTCCCCAAGGCTGTGCCACGCATCTCCGATCTGGCGGGTCTTGCGCAATCTTCGATGGGAAGGGTCGAATTCGAAGGATTCGAGGAGGGCCGTGAAGCAGAGATCCTGCGACGGCTCCTCAACCACGCCGTCCTCGAAGTGTTCCGCGAGAACCTGATGGGCTTCGACTTCTCTCCGATCCTGGAAGCCTTCGACGCCGGATTGGAGATCGAAGTCGACGATCTCAGCCCAGCCGGCGGCGTGCTCTCCCAGTTCGCAGAGCTCGATGTCAGCCATCTGTTGTTGCGACTGGGCATGCCGGGCGGAGGAGACGAGGAGACGGCATCCGCCATCGAGTTCGCTCTCGAAGGCCTGCATCTGACGAGACGGCTCAACAAGGCCGGCGGGACGTACTCGGCCTGATGTCCCGACCCTCCCGCTATTCGCGTTGGGACGGCACACAGAATCCACTCGAGCCGGAACTCCCCGTCGACGAACTGGCCGACCGGCTGGCAGAGGACGTGCTCGACGGCTGGGGCATCGACAACGCCCTGCGTCGGATGCTGCAGGAGGGCATGAACGGTCGCTTCGAAGGGCTCCGAGACATCCGCGAGCGGATCCGTCGGCTGCAGTCCGAACAGGCGTCACGTTCGGGTCGTCCCGACCCGCTGGCGGAGTTCCGGGAGCGACTTGAACAGATCAAGGCCGACGAGCGGGCGGCTCTCGCCGACGATGCGTCCGAGGAGGCGAGGTTCGCCGAACTCGAACTGGAAACGCTACCGGACAACATGGCCAGCCAGATCCGCCAGCTTCGTGAATACGACTGGGCTTCGAACCAGGCACGGGAAGGCTTCGAGGAACTGCTCGACGAAGTCCGTCGTCAGATGCTCGATGCCTCGTTCCGGCGGGTGTCGGAGTCGATGAAGAGTGTGAGTCCTGAGGAACTCGCCCGGCTCAAGGACATGATGGCGGACCTCAACGCGCTGATGGACGCAAAGGCACAAGGGTTGGGACCGAGCCAAGAGCAGTTCGACGAATTCATGGCCCGGCACGGGGATTTTTTCCCGGAGAGCCCGCAGACGTTCGACGAGTTGTTGGAGGTCCTCGCCCGGCGAGCGATGGCGATGTCCCGGTACATGGCCTCGCTCACACCGGAACAGCGCGCCGAGATGCAGGCGTTGATGGAAGACCTCATGGGCGACATGGATCTCGCATTTCAGATGGACCAGCTCGGCCGGAACCTGCGGGCTCTTGCCCCACAGATGCCGTGGGACCAGCCGGTGCAGGGTTCGGGTGAGCCGATGGGACTGTCCGAGGGTCTCGACGCGATCGATCAGGCGTCGCGTCTGGAGGAACTCGAGCAGTCGCTCGGACAGGACTATCCGGGTGCCTCGCTGGAGGACATCGACGAGGAGCGGCTTCGTGAGACGCTGGGTGACGACGCCGCCCGTGACCTCCGCCGGCTCCGCGAGATCGAGAAGATGCTGGAGGACGCCGGTGTCATCTCCCGTTCAGACGGCCGACTCGAACTCACTCCCCGAGGCGTCAGGAAGCTGGGGGAGCGTGCATTGACCCGGGTGTTCGAACGGCTCCAGATCGCCCAGTCGGGCGGCCACGAGGTCTCGGATGCGGGCGGAGCCGACGAGCCGACCGGAAGCACCCGACCGTGGCGTTTCGGGGATGCGTTCCGTCTGGATCTCGGGCGCACGGTGCACAACGCTGTCGTGCGAACCGGACCGGGACGCGAGATCCGGCTCCACCCGGACGACTTCGAGATCGCCGAAGCCGAACACCGCACCCGGACCGCCACCGTGCTCCTGTTGGACATGTCGCGATCGATGCCGTTGCGTGGCCACTGGCTCCCTGCCAAGCGAATGGCGCTGGCATTGCACACCTTGATCTCCACCACCTATCCAGAGGATCACCTCGAGATCATCGGTTTCAGCGACTACGCCCGGTCGATGACGCCGCGGGATCTCGCCGAGGTCGACTGGGAGGCGGTGTACGGGACGAACATGGAGCATGCCTTCAACCTGGCGGGACGGGCCTTGGCGAAGCATCGGGACGCCTCGAAGCAGGTGCTCTTGGTGACCGACGGTGAACCCACGGCCCATCTCGAAGGCGAGCATGTCTTCTTCAACTGGCCGCCAGTGCGCGAGACGATCGAGAAGACGTATCGGGAAGCGATGCGCCTGTCGAAGTCGGGGGTGACCATGAACATCTTCATGCTCGAACAGTCGCCGGGTTTGGTTGGCTTCATCGAGCGTCTGGCCAGGATCGTGGGAGGGCGGGTCTTTTCAGCGTCAGGTGAGGAGATCGGCGACTTGATCGTCTCGGATTACGTCCGCACCCGTTGAGTCCAGATCGCCCGCCACACCAGTCCGGCGGCGATGACGACAAGGCTGACACCGACGACTGCCGGGTCCAGCCACATCGCCAGGAACAGACACGACGTGAGCCCTGCCCATGCCGTCCAGCGAGGGAATCGGCGTTCGCTCGGGCTCAGACGAAGGGCGGCGGCGTTGGTGACTGCGTAGTAGAGAAGCACCGAGAACGCCGAGAACGACCACGCGACCCTGAGGTCACCGAGGAGAGTGAGTCCGCCGATCGCCACTCCGGTCACGATCACTGCGACGCGGGGCGAACCGTCCGTGACCCGCGCCAGGGCGGACGGCATGTCGCCCCGGCGCCCCATCGCCAGCCACACCCGGGAAAGACCGAGGATGAGGTTGAGCAGGACACCTGCCATCGCAGCGCCGGCGGCCACCGCGACGATCTGGGAGCCGGTCAGGCCGTCGACGATGTCAGCCAGTGTCTCGCCGGTGCGACCCGATCGCATCCAGAACCGTGACACGCCCCAGGCGATCGACGTGTACAGCGCGGCGGTGACGGCGAGCGTGACGATGACTGCGCGTGGAATGGTCTTGGCCGGATCTCTCACCTCCTCACCCATCGTGGCGATCCGTCCGTATCCCGTGTACGCCACGAAGAGGAACGCGATCGCTTCCAGCAGCGACGGCCAATCCCCGGAAGGGCCCGTGTTGGTCGTCGGTCCCGTCACCTGGGCGGCGAGGACGACGAAGCCGACGAGTCCGGTGATGGTGATCGTGATGAGGATCAAGTTGACGGCGGTCGTTCTGCGAAGACCGGTGGCGACCAGCATCGTCATTGCGACCACGATGGCCAACGGGGCCCATGAGAGTCCGAACAGGCGGCCGAGGGCCAGGGCGGCGGTGGCGGCGGACGCGGACTTGGCGAGAAGGAACAGCCACCCGGCGAGAAACCCCGGCCATGGCCCCAGGTATTTCGTGCCGTACTCGTAGGTTCCGCCTGCAACCGGATGGGCTGAGGCGAGCGCAGCAGACGAGAGCCCGTTGAAGGTGGCGACCAAACCGGCGACGGGGGCGGCGACCACCACGAGCGGTCCCACGAAGTCATGGGCGATGGCGATGGCGACGAACGCCCCGGTGCCGAGGATCGAGCCGAGGCCCGTGATGACCGCTCCCGGCAATCCCAGTTCTCTGCGGAGTTCGCTCACCACACGGGCCAGGGTACGGCCGGCCGGTCGTGGGGCGGGTGAGGATGGACGGGCCGGGCGAGCAGGTCGGCGACTCGTCGGACGAGAGCGTCGGCTTCCCGCACGGAGAGAAGTTCGGCAGTGCGGTCGTCGAGTCCCGTCTCCAGTGCCGCCGCGAGACGCTCCACGCCGGTCGTCAACTCGGCGGGGATCGGTCGACCGGCAAAGCCCCACATGACGGTGCGGAGTTTGTCGTCCGGATGGAAGGTCAGGCCGTTGTCGATCGCCCACAACCGTCCTGTGGCCACTTCGGACAGGACGTGGCCGATCTTGCGGTCGGCGTTGTTGGCGACGATGTCGAAGACTGCAAAGGGCCACAGCGAGTCGTCGAGTCGCGGCGTGTAGAGCGGGCGAGGGTCGAAGTCGACGTCCTCGTCGATGAACTGTTGGGCCGATCCGGGGCCGAACACTCCGGTTGCTTCGACGGTGCGAGGGACGATGTCGAGTCCCATTGCGGCGCTCACCTCATAGGCGAGGATCTCGCGGCGGGCCAGCGTGGCGGCTGGGAAGTCCCACAGGGGTTCTTCACCCCGATCCGGCTTGTACACCCACCGGCAGCCGTCAGCGTCCACCGCCAGCAGGGTGGTATTGGAGGCGTATGCCATCCGCCCCAGCACGTCGACGAGTTCGAGGGGCGCCGTGGTCATGTCAACCCCGGTGATGTCCGTTCCGGGCGGGACACTTGTGGCCTTCCGGATCCATCGGAAGTTGGCACCACTGACAGAGGGGGCGGCCTTGCCTGACCACCTCGAGTGCCACCTGGGCCATCGCCCGGAACTGTTCGGGGGCGATGACGAAGGACACGCCGTCTGACTCGTCGACCGAGGTGACTTCGATGACCAACAGCTCCGAACCCCCGAGCGAGATCGAGATCTCCCCCACCCGGAAACGTTCGTTCCCCTCGCCCGGGTCTTCGACGGGTAGTCCGTCGGCGACAAGGCGGTCGACGGCCTCCTGTTCCGAGCTGATGTCGCGGGCCGCGAGGATGGCGAGACCCTGCTCGGCGAGTGCCGCGACCTGTCCTTTTTCGGCGAGGAGAGTGGTCGAGATGCCGCCGGTGAGGATCTGGAAGTAGAAACGGCGCCTGCCCGGTTCACCGACGGCGCCGGCGACGATGCGTTCGGCGGGTCCGAGGTCTTCTACCGCCATGTGGCCGAGTCTCCGCTCGTGTTGACCGCGACGACCATCGGGGCGCCGTCGTGCGGGATGTCGAGGACTGAAACCGATGCCGGACTCACTCCGATGCGCTGGAAGAGGTCGAGTGGGGTGCCGAGGTGATGGGCGAGGACCGCCTTGATGATGTCGGCGTGAGTCACGATCGCGATCGTGTCCTTCGGGTGGCTCCGTGCCAGGCGATCGACGGTGGCGACGGCTCGGCGTTGGGCGTCGGCCAGGTTCTCGCCGTTGGGAAAGGTCATGCGCGATGGTGTGATCTGGACCACTTTCCATGCCTTCAGCGGGGAGAGGCTCTTCAGCGTCCGGCCCGACCACTTCCCGTAGTCCACTTCGAGCACGCCGTCCTCGCGGATCGGGCGGAGGCCGTGCGGTTGGCAGATCTCGAGCGCGGTCTCCCAGGTCCGTTCGATGGGGGAGGCGTAGACCGCTTTCAGCTTGGTCGAGGCGAGGTGGGCGGCAGTGCGCCGGGCGATCTCGACGCCCGCCGCATCGAGGGACACGCCGGGCAGCCTGCCGGTGAGCTTCCTGCCGGTTTCGGGCGTCGGCGCGTGCCGCACGAGAAGTACACGACCCATCCCGCGACCCTATCGCCCCCCACCCAGAACCCGGAAGTCCATTCGTACCCAGGGTTAGATCGGACTCCCACGTCCGATCTGGCCCGCGGAAGAGAATTAGGCGGCGGGTTCGGTCAGTTGCGGACCGTTGTTGCGAACCGAGTTCACTTCTGAAGAGACCGAGTGTTCGTGGATGAGATCCGGATCGATCGGTTGGAGCAGGCGTTCGGCCTCCAGAGGATCGGTGAGGTCACGATCCAGCCAGGCATCCCACACTTCGGGCAAGAGGATGACGGGCATCCTGCCGTGGATGGAGGCGATCGTTCCTACCGCGGCGGTCGTGATGATCGAACACGTCCGGATCCACTCGTCGGTCGCCGGGTCCTTCCACGACGACCAGATCCCGGCGAAGGCCATGGGAAACCCGTCTGCCCGGTACACCCAGTGCGGGGTGCGCCCCACCTCTTTCGGCTCCCACTCGTAGAAACCGTCGGCCGGGATCAGGCAGCGCTTGCGAGCGAAAGAGTCCCGAAAGGCGGGGGTGGTCGCGACGGTTTCTGAGCGGGCATTGATGTGGATCGACCTGCGGTCTTTCGCCCAATGGGGGATCAGGCCCCATCGCATCGAACCGAGCAGCCGCTCGTGTTCCCATTCGGCGACGGTGTAGACGGGGTCGGTGGGCGCGACGTTGTAGTTCGGTTGGAGCGACTCGGTCGCCAGCCGATCCACCGAGAAGAACTCGGCGTAGTCGTCGGCGTCGGCCGCCAGCACGTATCGCCCGCACACGCCACGCACTCTACGAGCCGGTCAAACGTGCGTCCGCCCCGCCGAGACAGGGGGGTTTAGGGATCGGCGGGGATGGGAACAGACCGTGTGTGTAGTCAACCGACCCACCCGACCGAGGAGAATCCCATGCAAATGGAAGAAACCGCCGCCGTACTCGAAGATCTCATCGAAACGCTCGAAGACGGGCGAAAGGGCTTCGATCAGGCCGCCGAGCGACTCGAAGACAGTGATCACGGTGCCATCGCCGTCGATCTCCGCCGTTACGCGCAAGAACGCGCCGACTTCTCCGTGGAGCTGCGCAATGCCGCCGCTCAGCACGGGATCGACATTGCCGAGGAAGGTTCGATCGGTGGAGCGCTGCATCGTGGATGGCTGACCCTGAAGGATGCCCTCACCGGCGACGATCCGACCGCGGTACTGGGCGCTGCCGAGACCGGCGAGGATCATGCCGTCGCCGAGTTCGAAGACGCCCTCGGCAAGGATCTCCCTGTCGAGGTCCGTTCGATCATCGAGCGCCAGGCCGCTTCGGTGCGTCGTGCGCACGACGAGGTCAAGCGACTCCGCGACACCAAGTAGCGACCACGTCACACCAACACGAGGAGGGGCCGGTGACCGGCCCCTCCTCTTCTTCAGCAACTCGTGGTACCGACACGTCCGAGTCGACACGTAGCCTGTCGCGATGATTTCTGACGTCTCCTCCTGGATCAGGGCGAGGTTCGACCAGATCCGCGACAGCCTCTTTCTCCTGCCGGCCGGGATTGTCCTCCTCCTCGCCGCGGCCTCGCAGCTCGCTCGGCTGATCGATGGCACCCTCCAGGGGGTCGACAACCCGTGGCTGCTGTCGACGACGGTGGACTCGGGGCGGGCGATTCTCACGACGGTGGCGACGGCGACGGTGACTGTGGCCGCAATCGTCTTTTCGATGACGGCGGTTGTCGTGCAGCTCGCCACCACTCAGTTCTCGCCGAGGGTGACGCAGGGGTTCCTGCGCGACAGGTACCAGCAGGTGACGATCGGAATCACGATCGGGACGTTCGTCTACGCCCTCCTCGTGCTGGGTTCTGTGCGTGCTTTCGAGGTCGGCCCCGCGACCAACCACGACTTCTCGGTCACGCTGGCAGTGGTGTTGGCCGTTCTTTCGATGTTGGCCATCGTGTCGTTCATTGACAGGATCATGCGAAGCATGAGGGTTGACTCCATCGTCCGCTCGGTGGCGCGGAAGTCGGATTCGGCGATCCGCGACCTCCCCGAGCGAGTTGCAGTCGACGAATCCGTACGCGCTCCGATCGACATGTCTACCGCCACGACTGTCGAGACGACCTGGGCTGGTTGGGTTCGCTCCGTCGACCACGACGCCATCCTGGCGGCGCTCCCAGGTGACACGTCGGTCCGGGTCGAGGTGCGGACAGGGGATTTCGTCGTTGCCCACAGCAGGACCGCCACCGTGTGGCCGGAAGTCGACGAGAAGACGGCAACGGCGGTCGGAAACGCCATCTCCATGGGGCAGACGCGCACGATCAACGCCGACCCGGCATACGGCATTCGCCAACTCGTGGACATCGCGCTGCGTGCACTGTCTCCCTCCCTCAACGATCCGACGACAGGAGCAGACGTCGTGCGGCAGATGGCAGTTCCGCTCAAGTCCCTGATGCTCCGTGACATTCCGGGACGCGTGGTGAGCGACGAACGAGGCAACCGGGTGTATGTGCCCCGGAACCTCACCCACGCCGATTACATCCACGAAGCGTTCACTGAGATCCGGCTCGACGCGATCGACCAGCCCTACGTCCTGCGCGCACTGCTCGAGACTCTGGGCGGCCTCATCGGCGTGATGGGCGACGCCGACGAGTCACGGACCTCGGCGCTTCGGCACCAGGCGTCGGCCACGGTTCAGGTGATCCGAGAGTCGTCGATGCCGGATCACGACAAAGAGTCCTTGTTTGACGCAGCGCGAGCAGCCGGCATCGATGTGGAGTGATCGATAGTGCGACTGGGATCAGACGCCGAGACTATGGAGCGGACTCGACGACGAGGGGAAGCGGCTCGGCGGTGGGCCACGGTTCGCCGGTCGGGTTGACGACGTGGATCTCGTAGCTCCCCGGTTCCATCAGGCGGTTGATGGAGAATCGGACTGTTTCGGGGACGTAGAAGAAGTCCCGGGTCGCCTGTAGTTCCCTCGCATCCTCGTCCGCCCAGTCGTCCCCGCATGCTGCCAACTGGGTGCCTGCGAGGACCGAGGCGATGAGGACGTCGTGTTCGATGGTGGGTCCCGGCGGGTCGACGGGTACCACCCGGAAGTACCAAAGAAGCTCCTCGAAATATGGGTCGTTCACCGGGTTGGCGATTCCGACGCGGCGCTCGCACGAGGCGATGAGCTGTTCCAGCGTCTCGGCGGACGGATCGAAGGCGGTGTCGGGGGCCCGTCGGGATCGACGAAACTCGAACTCGATGACATCGCCCACGGTGACCACCGAGGGAGATTGCATGGCGAGCACGACCCGCTCTTGGCGTTCTTCGCCTCGCTCGAAGACACCCTGGCGGGCGAGCGTGGACGGCGACTCGATCGCAGGTGTCGGGGTAGTTGTGGCCGGACCGGAGGGAGGAATTTCTCGGCCCGGCCAACCGAAGGCGAACCCGGCGCCGACGGCGAGCACCACGACCGCCGCGGCGAGCCATGGCCAAATCCGCCTGCCCCTGGTGCGTGTCCCGCCGGGCGTACCCCCGATGTCGGGAGGGACATCGAAAGGTGTCGAGGTGACATCGACGCGGTACCGACCCGGAGCCGGATCCATTCCGAAACGCACCCGGGCGTAGGCGGCATCCCCCCGGTCCGAGAACCGGGCGGCGGCCACCGGGCGGGACCGTTCCACATCGACGACGACTGCCCACCGACCGGCCACGTCCGGCATCCGGGCGGAGACGACGAGTTCGGTCCGGTCGGTGGCTGACAGTGCCAGATCCTGGACATCGTCGGGAGACCGTCCGAGGTCGATGGTGGTCACCAGCCTGGTCGTGAGGGAAATCGACGTGTCGATCTCGATGTCGCCTTCATGAAGCGCACGGGCGGCCTCGACGGCGTCGGTACCGAGCAGGTCTTTGAGCGCGTGGACGGCAGCGTCGCTCATCTCGCCGTCGGCGAGCGAAAGATCGACGATGACCGCTGCAACGTCTCCGCTTGCCGAACGGAACACAGTGACGCCCTCGACGGGAACCTCGGACCGATGCCACTCGGACTCGTCGAGCCGGCGAAACTCGATCCGAGCTCCGACCGGATCGTGTGTGAGGGTCATCCGTTCTGTCATCACGCCACCCCGGTCACGTTGAACGCGGCTTCGAGCAGCAGCCGCGCGCAGCGGCCACAGCGCGACTTGCGCTGTCGTTCGGCGGCGGTTGCGGGGGCGCCGTCATCGGGCTCACCCAACACCCGACGGAGACCCGCGTACACGAGTACGTCGAAGTCGCTTTCGATGTCCGCCAACACCGACTGGCAGATGTCGAGGGCCAGCGCCAGCACGACGTCATGCGCGCAGCCCGGGCAGGTGAGGAGCCGGGTCGCCACCTCTGGGATCTGTTCGATCAGTCGTGTGATCAGATCGTGCTGGTCGATCTGATCGAAGCCCGGCTCCCGGACGGGCGCCTGGTGTTCTGCGACCAGGGGTACGAGGGCATCGGAACGTCGTGTCACAGCCCGGGCCCGGTCGATGGCCAGGTTGTCGAGGACGCGGTAGGTGAAGCGGCGGATCTGTTCGTCGCCATCGAGATCGGGGTACGGCTCGGCGCGGCGAGAGAACACGCGTTGCAGTTTGATCCACGCCTCGTTGACGAGGATTTCGGGTTCGACATCGTCGAGCCGTCGCTTCCGCGCGATGGCGGCGGCGTGGGAGAGCGCACCATCCGACATCAACCAGTCGTGGACCGCTTCCAGTTGGATGGACAGAGTCTGATCCACGAGCGCCGACGC
>JBBDWN010000112.1:0-6568 GCA_040902855.1 Acidimicrobiia bacterium
TCGATCGATCGGTGCTCGAACATGAACCCAACGTATCGGAGGGGTACGACAGAAAACCCAAGCTCCGTGCGAGAAATCCGGCTGTCAGCCTGTCTGATTGAGGGCCATGAGATAGCCGCGGGCGCGTTCGGCCATTCCGTATCGCCCGACGAGAGCGTCGAACTCCCTCCCATGGCCGGAGATCACCAGGTGGGCGAGTTCGTGCACGATCACGTAGTCGAGGACGAAAGGCGGCACCTGTGCCAGTCGGTCGGAGATCCGGATCGTCCCCTTCGCCGACGTGCACGACCCCCACCGGGTGTTCTGTCGTGCAGACCACGAGATCTCGGCAGGTTCGGGCAGGTTGAAGCGTTTGGCGAGCTCAGAGGCCCTTTGCCCGAGGTCGACGGTTCTGGCCTGCAGCTTCTTACGCACTTTCGCCACGAGCTGGTCGACGAGGCGGCGTTCCTCCTCGGCGGGCATCCCGGCGGGAACCCTGACTCGGATGGCGCCGTCGACGACGGATGCCTGGATGGTCGACTTGCGCCGATCGCTGCGGACGATTTCAACGGGTAGGTCAGTCATGATGTGGGAACGTATGGGGCGGCTGTGACAAGAACTCGTCCAGCCCGGTCATGCCTGCGCTACGTCTCGTCGAGAACCGAGTCCGCCCCTTCGCGCTTTTCGGCTCGGAGCGAGGCGACGATCGTCACGGTGAGGACGACGGTGATGACCGAAAGGCTCAACCAGGTGGGGAAGTGGTACCACTCGGTGATGAGCATCTTCACTCCGACGAAGCCGAGGACGACCCCCAGGCCCAGGTTGAGATACCGGAACCGTCCGGCCATGCCGGCCAGCACGAAGTAGAGGGCGCGCAGGCCGAGGATGGCGAAGGCGTTGGAAGAGAACACGATGAACGGTTCCCGGCTGACGGCGAGAATGGCGGGGATCGAGTCGACGGCGAAGACGACGTCGGTGCTCTCCACAAGGACGAGCACGGCGAACAGGGGAGTGGCGAGCAGCCTTCCGCTCTTCTTGGTGAACAGTTTCTGACCGTCGTATTCGGTGGTCGACGGCACGACGCGGCGGAAGATCTTCAGGACGGGATTGTCTTCGGGGTGGATCTCTTCGTCGCCGTGTCGGGCGATGCGGAAGGCGGTGAAGATCAGGAACGCCCCGAACACGTACAGGATCCAGTCGAACGTCTCGATGAGGGCGACACCGGCGAAGATGAAGATCGCCCTCAGCACGAGCGCCCCGAAGATGCCCCAGAACAGCACCCGGTACTGGTAGGCGGCGGGGACGGCGAAGTAGTTCAGGATCACGGCCCACACGAACACGTTGTCGATCGACAGGCTCTTTTCGATCAGATAGCCGGCGAGGTATTCACCGCCTGCACCGCTGCCCTGCCAGACGAGCATGACGACGGTGAACAGCAGCCCGATCGTGATCCAGACGGCCGATTCGATGGTCGCTTCGCGCATGCTGATCGCGTGCGGCTTGCGATGGACGATGAGGAGGTCGGCGAAGAGAAGCACGGCGATGCCGGTGACGAGCGCGAGCCACACCCAGCCCGGCACGTCGAAACTGGCGAACCGGGTCGCTGGGCTTTCGGCCGCGAACACGTTCACCATCCGGGTTGACACCATCGATTACTCCAAGTCTTGATCGGGACCGGGGGCTGGAAGGCGAATTCCCGATCCGGACGCCAGTGCTGTCCGTGTCGGAGGTCTCGCCCATCGGCGACTTGTCGCCGACCCGGGGACCGGACGCCGCTCGGTCCGACGCCAGGATGACGGCCACCCGGTGATGGGGCTACTCCCCTCCGCAGGGAGAATGTAGTCGCCCGACCGGTGGTAACGAACGAGCGCCAGGCTTCAGCCGTCGACGCAGGCGACGAGGCTGTCGGACGAGGTCGAACGGACGACCGCAGACGCGGTCGATCCGAGTCGAAGCCGTTTCCATCCGGTGAGCCCGCGGGTGCCGAGGACGATCAGATCGGAGGACAACTCCGTTGCCAGGGCGAGGATGGCGTCGGTCGGCCGGCCGGAGGCCGTCGCGGTCGTGATCGACGCGACCGCCGACTCCAGGGCTTTCGCGGCATCTCCGGCGGACGATGGGTCCACCCGGCCGTCGTCGACCGAGAGGACTGTGACGTCGGTAGTGCCCGCCAGAGGCAGGGCGGCGAAGGTTTCGATCGCCCGCAGGGAATGGGGCGAGCCGTCAGCGCAGACGAGAACCCTGGACACCGGATCGGATCGTTTGACGATCGCCAACGGTGAAGGCGGATGATGCAGCAGCCACTCGGTGGTGCTGCCCGTCATGACCGCTGCGAGGTGGCTGGCGGGTTTCATGCCGAGAACGATGAGATCCGCCGTCGTCTCGGCGAGCATCGCCCGCGGATCTGCGCCTGCGGTCAGGAAACGGACCGTTTCGGCGTCGATCGACATCCGGTCACGCTCCCACGGTGGCGTCCACGGCTGAGGGGTGACGGGGGCACCCCATTCGATCTGGGACTCGTCAGCCGTCATCACGTCGACGCTCCACCCTGGCCACGGATGACTCGAAATCCAGCGCCAGGCGCGGTCGGATGCGGGAGCGCCGTCGTCGGCGAATATGAGCAGGGGCGATGTGTCTGTCCGGGTCACGCTTCACCGTTCTTGTTGGGACTCACAACGTACTTCGTCTTGGGCGCTGAAGGTCGTGGCCAATGGTCCCGAAGATCAGTCAGCAATCCTCGATTGTCGGTGGCGGAGCTCGAACGAGCCGTCAGAGTCCGGCGACGGCGGTGAAGAGGTTCGAGATGGCCTCGTCGTCGAGTAATTGTCCGGAGAATCGTTCCACCACCAGACCGTTCGAGTCGAGCACGACCCAGAACGGAAAGGCGCTCAGGCCGTAGGCTTCTGCCGCCGTTCCCGCCTCGTCGTCGTAGAGGACCGGGAACGGGAAGCGCTCGCGTTCCAGCCATATCGACGGTGGATAGTTGCCGCGAGACGGTGACGATCCCGCCGCCACCGCGATGAGGTCGACGCCGGTCGGCAACCCGTTGGCCTCGACCCATTCTGTCAAGGCCGGGACCTCCGCCTGACACGCCGGGCACCAGTGGGCGAGGAAGAGGACGATCGTTGGCGAAGTGCCCGGTGCGATGGACAGCGCCTCATCGGCGATGGCCGGTGCCGGCACCCCCACCGCAGGGTCCGGCACCCCGGACTCGTGTTGCGGCAGCGCCTGGCCGGCGAGGGCGATGTCGCCATACGCCTGCACGCTTCCCGACTCGACCGAGAGCGCGGCTCCGATTGCTGCGACGGCGACGACGCCGCCGATGATCCATCCGATCTTCTTTCCGGTCATTGCTTCCTCACTGAAGAGAGCACTCCGACAATGGCGATGAAACCGCTCAAAGCCATGAACGGAATGGTCACGAATCCGAATTCGGTCACGTAGCGGATCGCGCACGACGCCCCGACGTCGCACGCCGACTCGGTCAGCACCCATTGGTTGACCAGGTGCCAGATCGAGATCCCGGCGCCGATGAGCGCGGGCGGGACGGCGTAGCGCACCACGGTCCGGTCCTGATGTCGCCATCCGACGGCCAACACGACCACCAGCGGATACATGGCGATCCTCTGGTACCAGCACAACTGGCACGGCTCGTATCCGAAGTATTCCGAGTAGAGGAGACTGCCGGTTGTGGCCGCGGCGGCGACCAGGAAGGCGAGTCCGACTCCGTTGCGAAACCCGAGATCCCGGAATGCGGCCGGATGCAGAAGGCCGATGAGGCCCGCTGCCAATGCAGCGAACGCCAGCAGGGCCGCAAATCGAGAGAAGGTCGTGACAGGCATGGGTTGTGTGTGAGGGACGGTATCAGCGGTCTTGGGCGCAGCGTCCGGGCCTGAAGTCACATGCAACCGGGTCGATCGACCCGAATCCGATCAGGAGAGCAGGCTGTCGATGTGGTGCAGCAGTTCCAGCACGTCGATCGGCTTCGTGACGTACCCGGTCGCCCCGGCATCGAGAAGGCGCTGGATCTGGCCGGGGCTGGCGTCGGCGGAGATGATGAGTACAGGAATGTGCCGGGTGACCGGATCCGCGCGCATCTCTTCGAGAACGTCCTTGCCGTCCATGTCGGGGAGGTGGAGGTCGAGAAGGACGAGGTCAGGATGATGCTGGCCGATCAGATCGAGCCCGAGGCGCCCCTGCATGGCGACTTCCAGGCTGATGTGCGACCGGAAGGCCAGGATGCGCTCGATCAGATCCACATTCGAAGGGTTGTCTTCGATGTAGATGACCATTTTCTGGTTGTGGTCGGCGATGGGGATGGCCACCGGTTGGGGATCGGTCCGGTCCGTTTCGAGGACGTGAGGATCGGTGCGGGGCAGCGAGATCGTGAAGGTCGACCCCTCTTCTGGTGCTGACTCGACAGACAACTTTCCTCCCATTGCTTCTACGAAATGTCGTGAGAGCACCAAGCCCAAGCCTGTGCCCTGTTGGTCGGTGGCGCCTGCACCGAGTCGGTCGAAAGGAGTGAACAGTCGCCCGAGTTGTTCGGCGGTGATACCGGCACCGGTGTCTGTGAACGAAATCGCCAGATCGTGGTCGGTCGTCACGCAGGCTACTTCGACCGATCCGCCCGGCCGGTTGTACTTGACGGCGTTGGACAGGAGATTGAGGAACGCCTGTTTGAGGCGCTGGCGGTCGGCGAGCACGTGAGACACGCCCTCCCGTTCGACCGTGACTTTGATCGACCGGGTCGCCGCCATCGGGCGGATCAGGTCGATGGACTCCGAGAGGATCTCGGCGACGTCGACCGGTTCGAGCGAGAGGTTCAGCCGCCCTGCTTCGACCTGGGCGATGTCCAACACCTCGTCGATGAGGTCGAGGAGATGCCGTCCGCCCTTGAGGATGTGCGAAACCGACTCCTGCGAGCGGGCGTCGAGCGCTGGATCCGAGAGTTCCAGCAACTGGCCGAACCCGATGATCGAGTTGAGCGGCGTGCGCAGCTCGTGGCTCATCCGAGAGAGGAAGGTGCTCTTCGCCTTGTTGGCCCTATCGGCTTCGGCCCGGGCCAGGCGCATCTCATCTTCGGCTCGCTTCCGAGCGGTCACGTCGATGACCGTCCCTTCCTGTCCGACGATTGACCCGTCGTCGCCCAAGACGACTCGAGCGTTGATGGCGACGTCGATGGGACCCCCGTCCCGGCGGCGGAGCCGAACCTCGAAGTCGGTGACCGCCCCGGCTCGGGAGACGGCATCGAGGAAGCGGGCGCGCTCTCCGGAGTCGGCATAGACAACTGCAATATCGGAAACGTCGGCGAGGAGATGTTCGACGCTGTCGTACCCGAGCATGTGGGCGAGGGCAGGGTTGGCGTCGACGATTGCTCCGGCGGGGGTCGTCGTGATCACACCGGTAGGAATACGTTCGAACAGCCGGAAGTATCGCCGCTCTGCCTCGCGAGCCGCGTCGGAGGCCGTGACCCGATCGGTGATGTCGAGAACGTAGCCGAGGAGGTGCCAGGGTTCGCCGGCATCGGTCGGCTGCACTCTCACGTTGACGGCGACCCATCGTTCGGATCCGTCGGCGGCGATGATCGCGTACTCGCCGTACCAGCCTTCGACCGCCCCCTGAGCCGCAGCGCGGGCGCCCTGGCTGAACGCCTCCCGGTGTTCTGGAGCGAGCAGCGAGGCGAAGAATCGCTCTCGTCCGATGGCCGATTCGACGGACACGCCGAGGACACGCTCCACGTTGGGGCTGACGTAGGTCAGCTCCTGGGACTCACCCAGGCGCTCCCTGAACATGACCACCGGACCCTCGTCGACGAGGTATTCGAGGAATTCTCTGGCAACCCGAAGTTCCTCTTCGCGGGTGCGCAGGAGAGACGCAGCCTCGACGATCGCCTCGGCGAGTCGCCCGACCTCGTCGTCGGCGGCAGGCATCGGCGCCAATGGTTCCCCCGTGCCGAGCCGCACCGCGTTCTCGGTGATCCGCGACACGCGTCGCGTCAGCCTCGTTGCGAAGGTGACCGTGGCAACCAAGCCCAACACGCCGATCATGCCGGCCGCGGGGATGAACGCCCCGAGGATCCCTCGGGTTCGGTCGGCATCGGCGCTGCGGTCGGCGCGGCGTTCGTCTTCGAGATCCTCCATCGCGGCAAGGTCGGCTCGTATGCCGTCCATGACGGCTCGGCCGAACTCCAGCTGCCGCAGCCGAGTCGTCTCGTCGGCAGGCTGGAGTTGGGATTCGAGACCGTCGAAACGCTGGTCTGCGGCCCGGCGTACGAGTTCGAGGCGTTCGGCTTGGGCCGTGTCGTCTCCCACGAGGGTCTCGAGACGGTCCAGGGCAGGATCGAGACCGGAGAGGGCATCGTGGTACGGCTCGAGAAACCCGTCTTCACCTGTCAGCAGAAAGCCGCGGACTCCGGTCTCGGCGTCGACCAGCAGTCCCCTCACGTCCTGGATGGCCGATCGGATCTCGAGCGAACGGGAGACCTGGCGGTCGGCTTCGACCTGGCGGTTCTCGAGGTACACCAGGACTGCACTCGCGGCCAGCAAAGCGAGAAGCGCGATGGAAGCGACGATCATTCCGCGGGCGA